>JAEZAR010000042.1 GCA_023430425.1 Actinomycetes bacterium
CCGCAGGCCACGCCCGCGCAGCAGCGGTGCGATGGCGGCGCCGTACAGCGCGTTGCGCGCGCCGAGGAGCGCGGCGGTGCCGATGGCGGCCCCCGCCCCGCCGCCGGCGCCGAGCACGCCGATGAACGCGAACTGGGAGCCTCCGGTGAACATGAGCGCGCTGAGCGCCGCCGTCTGGGCCAGGTCGAGACCTGCGGTCACCGCGAGCGCGCCGAACGAGACGCCGTACAGGCCCGTGGCCGCCGACACCGACAGCGCCTGCCGCACGACGGCGCGTCGGGCGGCGACCGAGGGCGCGCCTCGTCCGGGTCCGGCGGGGTTGGGCACCGCCCGAGTATCTCGCGAGCCGTGTCGGCTCCTCCGCGACCGGGTCGGCGCGGCCTACCCTGACCCCATGCCCGACGCCGCCACCGACGCCCCGCCCGCCGCCGCCCTCGGGCGTGTCGACACCCAGTACGAGGACCTGCTGCGGCGCGTGCTGCACGAGGGGGTCCGCAAGGGCGACCGGACGGGCACCGGGACCCGCAGCGTCTTCGGCCACCAGATGCGGTACGACCTCGCGCAGGGGTTCCCGCTCGTCACCACCAAGCGGGTGCACCTGCGGTCGATCGTCCACGAGCTGCTGTGGTTCCTGCGGGGCGACTCGAACGTCGGGTGGCTCCGCGAGCACGGCGTGACGATCTGGGACGAGTGGGCTGACGCCGACGGCGAGCTCGGCCCGGTCTACGGCGTGCAGTGGCGCTCGTGGCCCACCCCGGACGGCGGTCACGTGGACCAGATCGCGGCCCTGGTGGAGGGGATCCGCCGCGACCCCGACTCGCGACGGCACATCGTCTCGGCATGGAACGTCGCCGACCTGCCCAGGATGGCGCTCGCTCCGTGCCACGCCTTCTTCCAGTTCCACGTGGCCGACGGCCGGCTGTCGTGCCAGCTCTACCAGCGCAGCGCGGACCTGTTCCTGGGCGTGCCGTTCAACCTCGCCTCCTACGCGCTGCTGACGCACATGGTCGCGCAGCAGACCGACCTCGAGCCCGGCGACTTCGTCTGGACCGGCGGGGACTGCCACGTCTACGACAACCACGTCGAGCAGGTCAGCACGCAGCTCTCCCGCGAGCCGTACCCGTTCCCCCGGCTCGAGCTGCGCCCGGCTCCGTCGATCTTCGACTACGCCTACGAGGACGTCGAGGTCGTCGGCTACCGGCACCACCCCGGCATCGCGGCCCCGATCGCCGTCTGAGCCGTGACCGCCTCCGCCCCCGAGCTCGGGGCCGTCTGGGCCCAGTCGGCCGACGGCGTGATCGGCCGGGACGGCCGCCTGCCGTGGTCCCTGCCCGAGGACCTCGCCCACTTCCGCCGCCTCACCACCGGGTGCGTGGTCATCATGGGCAGGGCCACGTGGGAGTCGCTGCCGGAGGCCTACCGGCCGTTGCCCGGGCGGGAGAACGTCGTGCTGTCCCGGCGTGGGACGACGGCGCCGGGGGCGACGGTCGTGCCCGACCTGGCGTCCGCCCTGGCCCTCGCCCGGGATCGCCCCGCCTGGGTCGTCGGCGGCGCGCAGGTGTACGAGGCGCTGCTCGACCGCGTGGGACGGGTCGAGGTCACGGACGTCGACGTGGTGCTCGGCTCCGGCGTGCGCGCGCCCGACCTGGCGGAGGGCTGGCGCCTCCTCGGGACCGACCCGCCCGACGGCGGCTGGCACGTCTCGCGCACCGGCCTGCGCTACCGCTTCCGCACCATGACCAGGGTCGGCTGAGCGGCCGTCCGCGGCGGTGGCCGACCGCCGGGATCGCCGGGCGACCGCGTGCGGCGCGGCGGTAGGTTGTGCCGCATGGCTCCCGCCTCCACCGCCGCCCGACCGTTCGGTGCCCTGCTGACCGCGATGGTCACGCCCATGAAGCCCGACGGAGCCGTCGACCTCGAGGCCGCCGTGGCCCTCGCGACGCACCTGGTGGAGCACGGGCACGACGGCCTCGTCCTCAACGGGACCACCGGTGAGGCGCCGACCACCCACGCGCCCGAGAAGGCGGACCTCGTGCGCGCCGTCGTCGAGGCGGTGGGCGACCGGGCCCGGGTGGTGACCGGAGCGGGCTCCAACGACACCGCCCACGCGGTGCGCATGGCGGAGCAGGCCGCGGAGGCCGGCGCGCACGGCCTGCTCGTCGTGACCCCGTACTACTCGCGCCCGTCGCAGGAGGGCATCTACCGGCACACCGTGGCGGTCGCCGACGCGACCGACCTGCCGGTGATGCTCTACGACGTGCCCGCCCGCACCGTCGTGCGCTACGCCCCCGAGACCCTCGACCGGCTGGCCGCGCACCCCCGGGTCGTCGCCGTCAAGGACTCGACCGGGGACCCCGTGGGCGTCCTGCGGGCCGTGGCCCGCACGGGCCTGGCGTTCTACTCGGGAGACGACCCGATCCTGCTGCCGTACCTGGCCGCCGGGGCGGTCGGCCTGGTCAGCATGGCGGCGCACGTCGTCGGCGACGGGCTCGCCGAGGTGATCCGGGCCTTCGACGCCGGGGACACCGCCAAGGCGCGCGCCGCCTTCACCGAGCTGCTGCCCGTCGTGGACCTCATCTGCGGATCGGGCAACGGCGCCCTGCGCGCGAAGACCGCGCTCCACCTGCTCGGCCTGATCCCGAGCCCCGCCATGCGGCTGCCCCACGTGGCGGCCGACGAGGCCGAGACGGAGCACGTGCGCAGCGTGCTGGTCTCCGCCGGCCTGCTGTCCTGACCCGGAGGTCCGATGTCCCACCCGCACCCCGAGCTCGGCGCACCGCCGCAGCTCGCCCCCGGCACGCTCCGCATCGTCCCGCTCGGCGGGCTCGGGGAGATCGGCCGGAACATGACGGTCTTCGAGCTCGACGGCCGCCTGCTCGTCGTCGACTGCGGGGTCCTCTTCCCCGAGGACCACCAGCCGGGCGTGGACCTGATCCTGCCGGACTTCGAGCACATCGCGGACCGGCTCGACGACGTCGAGGCGCTCGTCCTCACCCACGGCCACGAGGACCACATCGGGGCGGTGCCCTACCTGCTGCGGCTCCGACCGGACATCCCGCTCGTCGGCTCGCAGCTGACGCTGGCATTCGTGGAGGCCAAGCTCAAGGAGCACCAGATCACGCCGGTGACCCTCGGGGTCAAGGAAGGCCAGCGGGAGCGACTCGGGGCCTTCGACTGCGAGTTCGTCGCGGTCACCCACTCGATCCCGGACGCCCTCGCGGTGGCGATCCGCACGTCCGCGGGCATGGTGCTGCACACCGGCGACTTCAAGATGGACCAGCTCCCGCTGGACGGGCGGATCACCGACCTGCGCGCGTTCGCGCGGCTCGGCGAGGAGGGCGTCGACCTGTTCATGGCCGACTCCACCAACGCCGAGGTGCCGGGGTTCACGGTCCACGAGGTGGAGATCGGCCCGGTGCTCGACCAGCTGTTCGGCCAGGCCGAGCAGCGCGTCATCGTGGCGTCGTTCGCCTCGCACGTGCACCGCGTCCAGCAGGTGCTGGACGCCGCCGCCGCGCACGAGCGCAAGGTCGCCCTGGTCGGGCGGTCGATGGTCCGCAACATGGGCCTGGCGGCCGAGCTGGGGTACCTGCACGTGCCCGAGGGCGTGCTCGTGGACACCAAGGAGCTCGAGGAGCTGCCGCCGGACCGGCAGGTGCTCATGTGCACGGGCTCGCAGGGCGAGCCGATGGCCGCGCTGTCCCGGATGGCCAACCGGGACCACCGCATCGAGGTCGGGCGCGGCGACACCGTGATCCTCGCGTCGTCGATGATCCCGGGGAACGAGGCGGCCGTGTTCCGCGTGGTCAACGGGCTCACGCGGCTCGGGGCGCGGGTCGTGCACCAGGGCAGCGCCCGGGTGCACGTCTCGGGCCACGCCAGCGCCGGCGAGCTCCTCTACTGCTACAACGTGCTGCGCCCTCGCAACGTCATGCCGATCCACGGCGAGGTGCGCCACCTCGTCGCCAACGGGGCGATCGCGGTCCGCAGCGGCGTGCCCGCCGAGAACGTCGTCCTCGCCGAGGACGGCGTGGTGGTCGACCTCGCCGACGGCCGGGCCCGGATCGTCGGGGCGGTGCCCTGCGGCAACGTCTACGTGGACGGCTCCAGCGTGGGCGCCATCACGGAGGTGGAGCTCAAGGACCGGCGGATCCTCGGCGAGGAGGGCTTCATCTCGATCTTCGCAGTGGTCGACTCGACCTCCGGCAAGGTCGTCGCCGGGCCGACGATCCATGCTCGCGGCGTGGCGGAGGACGACGCGGTCTTCGAGCAGATCCTGCCGGACGTGGCGAGCGCGCTGGAGGACGCCGTGTTCTCGGGCAGCTTCGACCCGCAACAGCTCCAGCAGGTGGTGCGGCGCGTCGTCGGTCGCTGGGCCGCCAACCGGCTGCGCCGCCGGCCCATGATCATCCCGGTGGTCGTCGAGGCGTAGCCCGTCGGCAGCTCAGGCGCCGGCGGGCGTCAGCCCGCGCGCGGCGGCCAGTCGGGCGACCGCGTCGTCCACGCCGTCGTGCACGCGGGCGTCCCAGGGGACCCACGGCGTCGTCTCGACGGCGAGCCGGCGGCCCGATGCGCGCGGCCGCCACG
>JAEZAR010000157.1 GCA_023430425.1 Actinomycetes bacterium
GCTTCGAGCCGGTCGCCGCCGCCGCGGAGACCGTCGTGTCCGGGATCGAGGTGGCCAGGCCCGGGCTCGTGCTGATCCCCGCCCGGGGTGCCGGGCGCTTCCACGGCTCGGAGGAGGCGCTGGCGGCGGCGCTCGTCGACGCCGTCGCGCGGCGCACCGGCTACGAGGCGCGGGTGGGGGTGGCCGACGGTGCCGGGGCCGCCGTCCTCGCGGCCCGGGTCGACCGGATCGTGCCCCCCGGCGCCACGTCGGCGTTCCTCGCGCCGCTCGGCGTGGGTGAGCTCGTGCACGTCGCCGCCACCGACGTCGCCGCGGTCACGGACCTCGTCGACCTGCTCGGACGACTGGGCCTGCGCACGCTCGGCGACCTGGCCCGGCTGCCCCGGGCGGATGTCGGGACGCGGTTCGGGACCGTGGGTCGCTGGGCGCACCAGGTGGCCGCGGGCGACGACGACCGTCCGACGGCGCTGCGCCGGGTCGAGCCCGACGTCGCCGTGGAGCGTGACCTCGACCCCCCGGTCGACCGGATCGAGGCCACCGGATTCGCCGCCCGCCTCCTCGCGGAGGCCCTGCACGAGCGGATGGTCGCCCGCGGCGTCTCGTGCGGCCGGCTGCGCATCCTCGCGCGCACGGAGGACGGCCAGGAGCTGGTCCGCGTCTGGCGCACGGACCCAGCGCTGGGCGGGCTCGCCGTCGGGCGGATGACCGACCGCGTGCGGTGGCAGCTCGAGGGCTGGCTGACCGGGCACGCGACGTCGCGCGGGGGCCGTCCCGGCGACGACCCGGCACCGGCGCCCGTCGTGCGCCTGGCTCTGACCGCGGAGGAGGTCTCGCCCGCCGGGGCGGAGCAGGGACGGCTGTGGGGCGAGGCCGGCGGCGCCGACCTGCGGGCGCACCGCGCTGTGCACCGGGTCCAGGGCCTGCTCGGCACGGAGGCCGTGCTCAGCGCGAGCGTGCAGGGCGGGCGGGAGGTCCGCGACCGCGTGCACCTCGTGCCGTGGGGCGAGGACGTGGCCCCCGCCCGGCCGAGCGCGCCGCCGTGGCCCGGTCACCTGCCCCCGCCCGCGCCCGCGACGGTGCTGGCCACACCTCAGCTCGTGCAGCTGTGCGACGCCGACGGCCGTCGCGTCGAGGTGGACGCGCGGGGCGAGGTCAGCGGGGAGCCGGCGGTGCTGTGGTGGCCCCCGGAGGACGGCGTCGAGCGAGAGGCCGCCGTGACCGGCTGGGCCGGGCCGTGGCCGGTGCTGCAGCGGTGGTGGACCGGCGGGGACGAACGACGGGCCGGACCGGGGGAGGGGCCGCCGGACGGGCCGGGTGGAACGGGCCGGGTCCAGCGGACGGTGTACGTGCAGGCCACGCTCGACGACGGCCGGGCGGTGCTGCTCGCGCTGCGGGACGGCGTCTGGCGGATCGAGGCGCTGTATGACTGAGCCTGCCCGGTCGACGGGCTCCCGGGCGCAGGCGTACGCCGAGCTGCACGCCCACTCCGCGTTCAGCTTCCTCGACGGCGCCAGCCAGCCGGAGGACCTCGCGTACGAGGCCGCGCGGCTGGGGCTGAGCGCGCTGGCGCTGACGGACCACGACGGGCTGTACGGCGTCGTCCGGTTCGCCACCGCTGCGCGCGAGGTCGGCCTGCCCACGGTGTTCGGGGCCGAGCTGCACCTTCCGGACCCCGACGGCGTCCTCGACCCGCCCACCGGCACGCCCGACCCCCGGGCGACCCACCTCCTCGTGCTCGCGCGCGGACCCGACGGGTACCGGGCGCTGTCCACGGCGATCGCCGACGCGCACCTGGCCACGGGGACCAAGGGGGCGGCGCGGTACCGGCTCGAGGAGCTCGCCGAGGCCGCGGACGGCCAGTGGCTCGTGCTCACGGGGTGCCGCAAGGGGGCGGTGCGGCACGCCCTCGAGCGCGGCCCGCGGCCCGGTGGTCGGACCGGGGACGGCGAGACACCGCTCGACCCGGCAGCGGCGCGCCGCGAGCTGGACCGGCTGGTCGCGCTCTTCGGCCGGGGGAACGTCGCCGTGGAGGTCACCGACACCGGAGACCCGTGGGACGGGGACCGCAACGACGCGCTGACGTCGCTGGCCGTCGACGCGCGCCTGCCCCTCGTCGCGACGGGCAACGTGCACTACGCCACGCCGCACGACGCCGACCTGGCCGCGGCGCTCGCGGCGGTCCGCGCGCGGTCCAGCCTGGACGACGTCGACGGCTGGCTCCCGGGAGCGCCGGGCCACCACCTGCGATCCGCCCGCGAGATGCTCGCCCGGCACCGGCGCCGACCGCAGGCGGTCGCCACGGCCGCCGCGCTCGGTGCCGAGTGCGCGTTCGACCTCGCGCTCGTCGCGCCGAACCTGCCGCCGTACCCGGTCCCGCCGGGCCACGACGAGGCGTCCTGGCTGCGCGAGCTCGTGCGCCGGGGGGCGCTCGAGCGCTACGGGTCCCCGGGCGCCGAGCGGGTCGCGGGCGCGTACGCCCAGCTCGCCCACGAGCTCGACGTCATCGAGTCCCTCGGCTTCCCCGGCTACTTCCTCGTGGTCCACGACCTGGTCTCCTTCTGCCGGGAGAACGGGATCCTCTGCCAGGGCCGCGGCTCCGCGGCGAACTCGGCTGTCTGCTACGCCCTCGGGGTGACCGCGGTGGACGCGGTCCGGCACGGGCTGCTGTTCGAGCGGTTCCTCGCGCCCGAGCGGGACGGACCCCCGGACATCGACGTCGACATCGAGGCCGGCCGGCGCGAGGAGGTCATCCAGCACGTCTACGCACGGTTCGGACGCCGGCACGCCGCCCAGGTGGCCAACGTCATCTCCTACCGGCCCAAGTCGGCGGTGCGGGACGCCGCCCGGGCGCTGGGCTACGACGTCGGGCAGCAGGACGCCTGGAGCAAGGGGATCGAGCGCTGGGGGTCGTTGCGCGGGCCCGAGCCGGCCAGCGAGTGGTGGACCGTGCACCGGGCCGCGGCGGTGGGCCCGACGGCGATGGCGACGCTGCCGCCCTGGTACGGGCCGCACGGCGTGTTCGGCGCGCCCGCGGTGGGGCGCACGGAGGCGACGTGGACGCCGTCGCTCGCGGTGCCCGGGCGGGGCAGGGACGACCAGGCGCCGGCCGGAACCCTGAGCGAGGACGGGCGCGACGTCGTGCCGCGGCACCGGCCGCCGTCGGCGAGCGAGCTCGGCGAGATCCCCGACGCCGTCATCGACCTGGCGGAACGGTTCCTGCGGCTGCCCCGCCACCTCGGCATCCACTCCGGCGGCATGGTGATGTGCGACCGGCCGGTGGTCGAGGTGTGCCCGGTGGAGTGGGCACGGATGCCGGGCCGGACGGTGCTCCAGTGGGACAAGGACGACTGCGCCGACGCGGGGCTGGTGAAGTTCGACCTGCTCGGCCTGGGCATGCTCACCGCGCTGCAGGTCGCGTTCGGCCAGGTCCGCGAGGTCGAGGGCACCCGTCTGGAGATGCACTCCCTGCCGCAGGAGGACCCCGCGGTCTACGACCTGCTGTGCGCGGCGGACACGGTGGGCGTGTTCCAGGTGGAGTCGCGGGCGCAGATGGCCACGCTGCCGCGCCTGCAGCCGCGGTGCTTCTACGACATCGTCATCGAGGTCGCCCTCATCCGGCCCGGGCCGATCCAGGGCGGCTCGGTGCACCCGTACATCAACCGGGTGCGCGGCCGGGAGCCCGTGACCTACCTGCACCCGCTGCTGGAGAAGTCGCTGGCCAAGACGAAGGGCGTGCCGCTGTTCCAGGAGCAGCTCATGCAGATGGCGATCGACGTCGCGGGATTCAGCGGTGCCGAGGCGGACCAGCTGCGACGCGCGATGGGCTCCAAGCGGTCGATCGAGAAGATGGAGCGGCTGCGCGCGCGCCTGATGGCCGGCATGGCGGCGAACGGGGTGGCGCCCGACGTGGCGGAGCAGATCTACGACAAGCTCAAGGCGTTCGCGGACTTCGGCTTCCCCGAGTCGCACGCGTACTCGTTCGCCTACCTGGTGTACGCGAGCTCCTGGCTGAAGGTGCACCACCCGGCGGCGTTCTACGCCGGGCTCCTCGCGGCGCAGCCCATGGGCTTCTACTCCCCGCAGTCGCTCGCCGCCGACGCCCGGCGGCACGGCGTGCCGGTGCTGCGCCCGGACGTGCAGCGCTCCGGTGCGAAGGCGGTGGTGGAACGGCTCGACGCCCCGCACCCCGGTGCGGCCGGCGGCGTGCAGCCGGCCATGGCGGCACTGACCCGCGCCGACCCCACGCTCGCTGTCCGGCTGGGGCTGGATTCGGTGCGCGGGGTCGGCGCGGACCTGGCCGAGGCGCTCGTGGCCGAGCGGTCGGCGAACGGCCCGTTCGCCGACCTGCGCGACCTCGTGCGCCGGGTGCGCCTGACGACCCGCCGGCTCGAGGCGCTCGCGACGGCGGGCGCGCTGGCGTGCTTCAACGTCGAACGGCGGGCGGGGCTGTGGGCGGCCGGGGCGCTCGCGCAGGAGGGGCCCGACACCCTGCCGGGCGTCGCCGTCGGGGTGGACGCGCCGACGCTGCCGGGCATGACCGAGGTGGAGTCGGCGATGGCCGACGTGTGGGCCACGGGCGTCACGCCCGACTCCTACCCGACGCAGTACGTGCGCGACGGGCTGGTCCGGGCCGGGGTCATCGCCGTGGAGGAGGCGATGCGCGGCGAGGAGGGGCGCCGGGTGGCGGTGGCCGGCGTCGTCACCCACCGCCAGCGGCCGGGCACCGCGCAGGGCGTGACGTTCCTCTCGCTGGAGGACGAGACGGGCCTGCTCAACGTCGTCTGCTCGGCGGGGGTGTGGACCCGGTTCCGCACGGTGGCGCGGTCGTCGGCGGCGCTGGTGGTGCGGGGGCGGCTCGAGCGGGCCGACGGCGCGACCAACCTCGTCGCCGAGCACCTCGCACCGCTGTCGCTGCAGGTCCCGTCGACGTCGCGCGACTACCGCTGAGCCTCCGGCGCGGTGTCGACGATCTGGTCGACGGCCTCCTCGCGGATGGCCTCCCGGTCGAGCTCGGAGAAGTCGGTCGGGGGGTCGACGGTGCGCAGCAGGGCGAACACCGACCAGGCGACCGCCACGAGGGGGACCGCGATGACCGCGCCGAGGATCCCGGCGAGCAGCGTCCCGGACGTGACCGCGAGCGCGACCACGACGGGGTGCAGCGACACCTGCTTGCCCATCACCAGCGGCGTGAGCACGTGGCCCTCGAACTGCCCGATGAGCGCGATGCCGACGCCGACGATCACGGCGTTCCACGGGCCGTTCGCCGCCAGCGCGACGACCATCGCGACGACCATCGCCGCCGGGGCACCGATGAGCGGGATGAACGCGCCGATGAAGACGAGCACCGCGAGCGGGGCGGCCAGGGGGACGCCGAGTGCGAGCAGGATGATCACGGCGAGGATGCCGTCGGCCCCGGCCACGAGGAACGTGCCCCGCGTGTAGCCGGAGAACGTGTACCAGGCGGCACCGCCCCCGAGGTACCAGGACTCGCGGTGCCGGGCCGGGAGCTGGTTGAGGAACCACTCCCACATCTCGCGGCCGCGCATGAGGAAGAACACGGTGAGGAACGTCGCCAGGGCGAGCACCAGGAAGACCTGCCCGACGGAGCCGACGCTCGCCCACGCCTGCGAGGCGATCGCGCCGCTGTTCTCCGAGATCCACGTCTGAGCGTCGGCGATCCAGCCCTGCACGTCCTCGTTCGTGACGCTGATGCGCAGCGGCGACTCCTCGAGCGCACGGAGGAGCTCGCCGATGCCGTCGTTGAACCGGGCGCCGAGGTCCTCCCACTGCCCGGCCACGGAGAAGCCGACGTAGGTGAGCATGCCCGCGAAGACCGCGACGGCGAACACCATGGACAGCGGCGTCGCGACGCCGCGCGGGATCCACCGGGAGAGCCAGTTCACGAGCGGGCGCAGGACGGCGGTGAACACCAGCGCCAGGAACACCGCGATGAAGACGAGCAGCACCCGGATCGTGGCGAACGCGACGAGCCCGACGGCGATCACGACGACGATGAGCCGCCACGACCACCCGGCGGCCGAGCGGAGCCAGCGGGGCGCGTCCTCCTCGTGACCCAGCACGTTGGGGTTCCTCCGCGCGCCGGCGACCTTCTTGGCCGCCGGGTTCGCGCCGACCAGGTGCTTGGTCGACACGCGGGTCCGTTCCGGCTCGACGGGGCCGAGGTCCTCGCGGTCGGCCATGCGCTCCTCCTGCGGGCTCCGTCGACCACCCGCCACCGGGTGCCGTGAGCGCCAGTGTGCCGCAGGTCACGCCGTCCGTGGGCGGCGCCGCACCGTGCTATCTTGGCTGCCGCGCTGAGGGCCCCGACGGGGGCCGGAGGCGACCACCTGTCCGGGTGGCGGAATGGTAGACGCGCTAGCTTGAGGTGCTAGTGCCCGACAGGGCGTGGGGGTTCAAGTCCCCCTCCGGACACTCGTTGAGACAGCGACCACCGGGCCCCTGACCTGCGCAGACGTGCGGGTCGGGGGCCTTCGTGGTCCCGGACGGGTGCCCGGGGCGGGGCGTCCGGGACGGTGCGCGTCCAGGCCACCGTCGAGGGGCAGGCGTCAGGCACGCGTCGCGTCCAGGAGCACCTTGCCCAGGACGCGCCGCCCGGCGAGGAGCCGGTGCGCCTCGGCCGCGTCCCGCAGCGGCAGGCGCGCGGCGACCCGTGGTGCCAGGACGCCCGAGCCGAGGTCGGCCACGACGGCCTCCACCGCCGCCCGGCGCACGCCCGGTGCGGCGAGGTGGTCGGACGCAGACACCCAGGTGATGCCGAGCGACCCTGCGCCGTGGCCCGTGAGGCCGGTCAGCTCCGTGAGGTCGAACGGCTCCGGCACGCCCGCCGTCATCCCGTACAGGACCAGCCGCCCCCGGGGGGCGAGCATGGCGACCGATGCCGGCACCGTGGGCCCCGCCACCGCGTCCAGGACGACGTCCGCGCCCCGGCCGAGGGCGGCGCGCACCGCCTCCGGGCCGTCGCCCGCGAGCACCTGGTGGT
>JAEZAR010000139.1 GCA_023430425.1 Actinomycetes bacterium
GCCGGGCACCACCCGGCCGCCGGCCCGCTCCCCGGCCCCGAGGCCACCGACGAAGCGAGGACCCACGCGGCATGACCGACCACATCCTTCAGATGCGTTCCATCACCAAGACGTTCCCGGGCGTGACGGCCCTGAAGGACGTCAACCTCACCGTGCGACGCGGTGAGATCCACGCCATCTGCGGCGAGAACGGCGCGGGCAAGTCCACGCTCATGAAGGTGCTCTCGGGCGTGCACCCGCACGGCACCTACGAGGGCGACATCGTCTTCGACGGCGACGAGGTCCGCTTCGGGTCGATCAACGACAGCGAGGCACGCGGGATCGTCATCATCCACCAGGAGCTCGCCCTGGTCCCGTTCCTCAGCGTCGCGGAGAACATCTTCCTCGGCAACGAGCGGCGCGGGACCGGCGGCCTCATCGACTGGAACCGGGCGAACGCCGAGGCGGGCGAGCTCATGGCCCGCGTCGGGCTGCACGAGAACCCGGTCACCCACGTCAGCCAGCTCGGCGTCGGCAAGCAGCAGCTGATCGAGATCGCCAAGGCGCTCTCCAAGGAGGTCAAGCTGCTCATCCTCGACGAGCCCACGGCCGCGCTGAACGACTCGGACTCCGAGCACCTGCTGGGCCTGCTGCGTCAGCTCAACGCGCAGGGCATCACCTGCATCATGATCTCCCACAAGCTCAACGAGATCGCCGAGATCGCCGACCGCACCACGATCATCCGCGACGGCCGCACGATCGAGGTGCTCGACATGCGCGACCCCACCTCCACCCAGGACCGCATGATCAAGAGCATGGTCGGCCGGGACCTCGAGCACCGGTTCCCCGAGCGCATCCCGAACATCGGCGAGGAGGTGCTGCGGGTCGAGGACTGGACGGTGCACCACCCCACCCAGCCCGAGCGCGTCGTCGTCGACGGGGCCTCCTTCACGGTCCGGGCGGGGGAGGTCGTCGGCATCGCCGGCCTCATGGGTGCCGGGCGCACCGAGCTGGCGATGAGCGTCTTCGGCCGCTCCTACGGCCGCGACATCAGCGGCAGGATCTTCAAGCGGGGCGCCGAGATCCGCATCGGCTCCGTCTCGGAGGCCATCGAGCACGGCCTGGCCTACGCGACGGAGGACCGCAAGAAGTACGGCCTCAACCTCATCGAGGACGTGCGCCGCAACGTCACGGCCGCCGGGCTCCACAAGGTGGCCAACCGCGGCTGGGTGAACGGGAACGAGGAGCTCAAGGTCGCGGAGGAGTACCGGACCAGCCTCAACATCAAGACGCCGACGGTGCTGCACCCGACCGGCAAGCTCTCGGGCGGCAACCAGCAGAAGGTCGTCCTCAGCAAGTGGATCTACACCGACGCGGACGTGCTCATCCTGGACGAGCCGACCCGCGGCATCGACGTCGGCGCGAAGTACGAGATCTACACGATCATCAACCGGATGGTCGCCGCCGGGAAGGCGGTCGTCGTCATCTCCTCCGAGCTGCCCGAGCTGCTCGGCATCTGCGACCGCATCTACACCCTCGCCTTCGGCCGGATCACCGGCGTGGTGCCCGCCCACGAGGCCACGCAGGAACGGCTCATGGAACTCATGACGATCGAGAAGGACAAGGCCCGATGACCGCCACAGCCCCCACGACCACCCGCCCGCCGGCGGACGCCCCCACGGGCCGGTCCCGCCTGCCGTTCCCCCGGACGGCGAACCTGCGCGAGAGCGGCATCTTCGTCGCGTTCGTGCTCATCGTGGCGATGTTCGCGCTGATGCACGACCAGTTCCTCAGCCCCAACAACATCACCAACATCGTCCTGCAGTACTCCTACATCCTCATCCTCGCCATCGGCATGGTCATCGTGATCATCGGCGGGCACATCGACCTGTCCGTCGGGTCGGTGGTGGCCCTCACCGGGGCGGTCGCGGCGATCTTCGTCATCCGCAACGACCAGCCGTGGTGGGTCGGCGTGCTGGTCGCGCTCGCGGTCGGCGTGGGCGTCGGCGTCTGGCAGGGGTTCTGGGTCGCCTACGTGGGCATCCCGGCGTTCATCGTGACGCTGGCCGGCATGCTCCTGTTCCGCGGCCTGACGCACCTCGTGCTGAGCAGCATCTCCCTCTCGCCGTTCGGCGGCACCTACTACGACATCGCCAACGGGTTCCAGAACGGCCTGCTGGGCGGCTACGGCGTGGACGTGTTCACGCTCCTCGTCTTCGGGCTCGCCCTGGCCGCGTACGCGTTCACCGCCTGGCGGGGGCGGCGCGCGCGCCAGCGCTACCAGCAGGCGGTCGAGGCGCTGCCGTTCTTCGTGGCGAAGATCCTCGTGGTGGCGGCAGTGGTGATGTGGTTCGCCTACCAGCTGGCCCGGCACCGCGGCCTGCCCAACGTCCTCGTGCTCCTCGGCCTGCTCATCGTCGTCTACACCCTCGTGACGCAGCGCTCGGTCTTCGGCCGGCACGTGTACGCCATCGGCGGCAACCTCAACGCGGCCCAGCTGTCCGGCGTGAAGGTGCGTCGGGTCAACTTCTGGATCTTCGTCAACATGGGCGTGCTCGCGTCCGTGGCGGGCATCGTGTTCTCCGCCCGGACCAACAGCGCCCAGCCGGGCGCGGGCAACATGTTCGAGCTCGACGCCATCGCCGCGTGCTTCATCGGCGGCGCGGCGGTCACCGGCGGCGTCGGCAAGGTGACCGGCGCGATGATCGGCGGCCTGATCATGGCCGTCATGAGCAACGGCATGCAGCTCATGGGCGTGACCACGCCGATGCAGCAGGTGGTCAAGGGCCTCGTCCTGCTGCTGGCCGTGGCGTTCGACATCTACAACAAGCGGCGCGCCGGCACCCGCTGACGCCCCTGCGGGCGGCGCGCGGACCCCTCGGGGGTCGGCGAGGGCCCGGTCACCGGTCCGCCGGTGGCCGGGCCCTCGTGCGGGTGCCGCCGGCGCCGGGTGTGGGC
>JAEZAR010000154.1 GCA_023430425.1 Actinomycetes bacterium
CTGCAGCTGCGCGACCTCGGCGGCGCGACGACGTCCCCGCGCGAGCTGCTCGTGCGGGAGATCGAGGAGCGCACCGCCGACGCCGACGCCCTGGCCGCCTCGCGCGACGAGGTCGCGGCCGAGGTCGCGGCGATCCAGGAGCAGGCGCTGGCGGCCGACCCCGGGCTGCTGGCCCGCCTGGCGGAGCTCGAGCTCCTGGCCGGTGCCACGCCGGTGGAGGGGCCGGGGCTGGTCATGGTGCTCGAGGACGGCCCCGGCGCGTCCGGGGAGGACGGCGACCCGGAGGCGCGCGTCCAGGACGTCGACCTGCAGATCGTCGCGAACGGGCTGTGGGCCGCGGGCGCCGAGGCGGTGGCGATCAACGGGCAGCGGCTCACCGCCCTGAGCGCGATCCGCAGCGCCGGTGAGGCGGTGCTCGTCGACCTGGCACCGGTGCTGCCCCCCTACCGGGTGGAGGCGATCGGGGACGTGCGCGGCCTGCAGTCGGCGTTCGCCCGGTCCAGCGCAGCCAGCCATCTCACCTATCTGACCGGCGCCTTCGGGATCACCGCCACGACGTCGGCCGACTCCGACCTGCGGCTGCCCGGGGCGCCGAGCGGGACCTTGCGGCACGCACGGGCGCTCAGCGATGTGGCATCGTCGGGTCCGTCCTCCGGCGACCCGTCCGGGGACTCGTCGGGGGAGAGCTCGCCATGATCGCGCTGATCGGCCTGGTCGTCGGGGCGCTCGTCGGCGTGTACCTCGACCCGACGGTGCCCGCCGTGCTGGCGCCGTACCTGCCGATCGCCGTCGTCGCGGCCCTCGACGCGCTCTTCGGCGGCCTGCGGGCGCTCCTCGACGGGATCTTCGACGACCGCGTCTTCGTCGTGTCGTTCCTCTCGAACGTCGTCGTCGCCGCGCTGATCGTCTTCCTGGGCGACCAGCTGGGCGTGGGCACCCAGCTCTCCACGGCCGTCGTCGTCGTCCTGGGCATCCGGATCTTCTCCAACGCGGCGGCGATCCGGCGCCACCTGCTCAAGGCCTGAGGATGACCCCCGACCACCGCGGGGCCGACCCCACCGAGCCGCCGTCGCCCTGGCGGACGCTCGCCCGCGCCGCGCTCCCGCGCGCGACCCGGGGGCAGCTCGTCACCGGGGTGCTGTGCGCCATGCTCGGGTTCGCGCTGGTCGTGCAGGTCCAGGCCAACCGCTCCGAGGGGCTGCGCAGCCTGCGGCAGGACGAGCTGGTCCGCATCCTCGACGACGTGACCCGGCGGGCCGAGGAGCTCCAGGACCAGGTCGCCGCGCTCCGCGTGCAGCGGACGCAGCTGACCAACAGCTCCGACAGCGAGCGGGCCGCCCGCGAGGCCGCCGCCGAGCGGGCGACGGTCCAGGGGATCCTCGCCGGCCGCCTGCCCGCGGAGGGGCCAGGCGTGGAGCTCGTCATCGCCGACCCCACGGGCGAGGTGAGCGCGGCGACCCTGTACAACGTCCTCGAGGAGCTGCGCAACGCCGGCGCCGAGGCGATCCAGCTCGGGGACCTGCGGATCACCGCCTCGAGCTACGTGGTCGACGCCGGGCGCGGCGTGGAGGTCGACGGGACCGTCCTCGAGCCGCCCTACCGGTGGCTCGTCATCGGGGACCCGGACACGATCACGACGGCCCTGGGCATCCCGGGCGGTGCTCTGGCGGTGGTGCGCACCGCGGGCGGCACCACGAGCGTGGCCGCCCGGGAGCGCGTGGAGGTCACGGCCGTGCGCGACGTGCCACCGCCGCGCTGGGCGACGCCGGTGCCCGTCGAGCCCGCCCCCGAGGGCGGCTGAGCGTGCCCTTCCCGACCTCCGCGCGCGCAGCCGGCGCACCCGCGCGCCGTCGCTCCCGGCCGGAGGCCGGGGGTGGGTGCCGCAGGGGCTGCCGGGAGGGGCGGGGGCGCCTTAGGCTGTGGGCACCGACCCGGCCGAACGCCCTGTCCGAGGAGGACCGATGACCCAGCGCGACCCGTCCGAGGGACGGTGGACGGCCGCCGACACGACCATCAGCTTCGGCGAGGGCGTGACCGCTCCGGCCGACGTCGACGCGCCGGTCGGGCTCACCGCCGAGGAGCAGGCGGCCGTGGCCGCGCTGCCGCCCACGTCGGCCCTCCTCATCGTCAAGCGCGGCCCGAGCGCGGGCGCCCGCTTCCTGCTCGACGCGGACCGCACGGTCGCGGGTCGGAGCCCGGACGCGGACATCTTCCTCGACGACGTGACCGTCTCGCGCAAGCACGTGGAGTTCGTCCGGGAGGGCGAGGGCTTCGTGGTCCGTGACGTCGGGTCCCTCAACGGCACCTACGTGAACCGGGACCGCATCGAGCGCGCCGTCCTGCGGACGAACGACGAGGTCCAGATCGGCAAGTTCCGGATGACGTTCCACCCCAGCCCGGCAGCCCGCGCCGCCGGTCCCGAGTCCGGCCCTGACCCGGGAGCGGGCGCGCCGTCGTGAGCCCGCTCGCCCGGACCCGTCCCGAGGAGGCGGACGGCGCCGCCGACGCGCGCCCGGATCCCCGGCCGCGCGCGGTCGAGCCGTGGCCGCCGGGCGTCTCCCGCGAGCCGACGATGCGGATCTCGGACGTGCTCGCCGCGCTCGGCGGCGACTTCCCGACCCTGACGCCGTCGAAGCTGCGGTTCCTCGAGGAGCAGGGTCTGGTCGAGCCCCGTCGCACCGCGGGCGGGTACCGGCAGTACAGCCCCGCGGACACCGAGCGGCTGCGGTTCGTCCTGCGGCAGCAGCGGGACAGGTACCTGCCGCTGCGCGTCAT
>JAEZAR010000173.1 GCA_023430425.1 Actinomycetes bacterium
ACGTCGTCGCGCTCGTCGCGGACTGGCTCGCGCTGCTCCGGGCGGTCCCCCGCCTGCCGGCGGAGCACCTCGACGAGGCGTGGCCCGCGCCGCGCTCGGTCGAGGTCTTCGCGCGCCGGCACGCCGAGCTCGCCGCCCCCGCGCGCGTGGAGCTGGACCGTCGCCTCGGCCGTTGAGCCACGCCCTACTCTCGACGAACTCGTGACGGTCGTCACCGAAACGCTTGACGTTCAGGCTTGCCGGCGGCGACGATGCGGACGAGGGACCGTCCCGAGGAGGTGGCCGTGCCCGACGGTGTGCCTGGCGCCGATCCCGGGCCCGAACCCGTGCCCGATCCCGTGCCCGTCGGCGCGCGCCCGGCGTCGGGCGACCTGGCGGACGCCAACTACGCGACGGTGTGGGACGCGGTGGCCAGGGCCGTGCCGGACCGGCCCGCCGTCGTCGCCGGTGGCCGGGTGGTCACGTACCGGGACTTCGAGCGCACGGCTGCCCGGCTCGCGGGCACCCTGGCGGCGCACGGCCTCGGCACCGACTCCACTGTCGCGATCTTCATGTACAACCGGGTCGAGTACCTCACCACCCTCTACGCGGCGTACAAGATCGGCGCGATCCCGGTCAACATCAACTTCCGCTACGGCGGCGCCGAGCTGGCCGAGCTGCTCGAGGTGGCCCACCCCAGCGCCCTCGTGCTGGCGTCGAGCCTGCGCGGTGCCGTGCTGGACGCGGGGCGCCGGACGTCGCTGCCCCGGCTCGTGCTCACCGTGGCCGACGACGACGGGCCGTTCGACCCGGGGACGCCGTTCGCCGAGGCGCTGAGCGGACCGCCGCTGCCGCCGCGACAGCTCGGGCCCGACCAGCGGATCTTCCTGTTCACGGGGGGCACGACGGGCCGCCCGAAGGCGGTCGCCTGGACCCACGGCAACCTGTTCGACAGCCAGCAGTTCTCGGTCTACGGCGCCCTGCCCGTCGAGCCGCCGACGACGCTGGCGGAGGTCACCGGGATCGCCGCGCGCGAGGACCTGCCGCGCACGGTGTGCCTCCCGCTGCCGCCGATGATGCATGCGACGGCGCTGTTCAACGTCATGAACGCCGTCGTCCTGGGCGGCACCGTCGTGTTCCTGTCCGCCGCCCGGCTGGACCCGCTGGCGGCCCTGCGGGCCGTCGAGGAGCACCGGGTGACCCGCCTCATCGTGGCGGGCAACGCCGTCGTCGGGCCGCTGGTGGACGTGCTCGAGTCGCCGGCAGGCGCCGCCCTCGACATCACGAGCCTCGGCACTGTGCTCAGCTCGGGGATGGCCTGGTCGGACGACCTCAAGGCGCGCCTGCTGCGCCGGGCGCCCCGGGCGACCCTCATCGACATCCTCGGCGCCAGCGAGGGCGGACCCTTCGCGTACGGCGTGGTGCGCTCCCCCGACGACCTGCCCTGCCGGCCCCGGCTCGCGCCCGGCGCGGTCGTGCTCGACGCCGACCTCGCGGAGGTGCAGGACGTGGTGGGCGCCACCGGCGTGCTGGCCTACCGGGGCGCCATGCCGCTCGGCTACCACGGCGACCCGGACCGCACGGCGCAGGTGTACCCCGTCGTGCGCGGCGTGCGTCACGTCGTGCCGGGCGACTGGGTGCGGGTCCTCGGCGACGGGTACGTGGAGCTCCTGGGCCGCGGCTCGGGCGTCATCAACACGGGTGGCGAGAAGGTCTACCCGGCCGAGGTGGAGGCCGTGCTGACGGCGGTCCCCGACGTCGTCGACGCCGTCGTCCTGGGGGTGCCCGACGAGCGGTGGGGCGAGGTGGTCACCGCGCTCGTCGCCACGGTCCCGGGGTCGTCGCTGACGGCGGAGGACGTGCGCGCCGAGGTCGGCCGGCACCTGGCCGGGTACAAGAAGCCCCGCCACGTCCTGCTCGTGGACCGGCTCGAGCGCAGCCCGAGCGGCAAGCTCGACATGCGCTCGCTGCGCAGCCGCGCCCGCGAGCTCCTCGCGGCCGCCGTCCCCGCCCGCGACACCGCCGGAGGCCGCCGATGAGGTTCACCCGTGCGCACATCCCCTTCGGCCTGGCCTGGACGTCGCCCTTCACGAAGTGGCAGGGCCCGCTCGCCGAGCTGAACAGCCTCGACCTGGCCGTGGACGTGACGGGTCGGGCGCTGGCCGAACGCGGGCTGCCGCCGGATGAGATCACGGAGTGGGCGCTCGGCTGCACGGTGCCGCAGCGGCACGGCTTCTACGGGGTCACGGGGATCACCCGCCGGCTCGGGGCGGGCGAGCACGCCGGCCCGTGGATCGCGCGCGCCTGCGCGACCTCGGCCGCCGTCGTCGAGCACCTGGCCGCCCAGGTGGAGCTCGGCGCGCACGCCACGACCATCGGGGTCGTCACCGACCGCACGAGCAACGGTCCCCTCATGGCGTGGAGCAGCCAGGCGGGCCCGGGCGGTGCCCCCGTCACCGAGCACTGGGTCCTCGACCCCATGAAGCTGGACCCCACGACGGGCCAGAGCATGAACGACACGGCGGAGAACACCGCCGCCGACGGCGGCTACTCCCGGAGCCAGGTGGACGACCTCACCCTGCTGCGCCACGAGCAGTACGGGGCAGCGCTCGCCGACGACCGGGCGGTGCAGCGGGCGTTCATGGTCCCGGTGCGTCTGCCGCGCCGGAAGGGCGAGGACTGGGTCGACGCGGACCACGGCGTGTTCCCGACGACGGCCGAGGGGCTCGCCGCGCTGACGCCGGTCCGTCCCGGCGGCGTCGTCACCTACGGCTCGCAGACGCACCCCGCCGACGGCTGCGCCGGCGTCGTCGTCGCGGCGCCCGAGCGCGCCCGTGAGCTGGGCCGGGACGGGGCGACCGCGCAGGTGCTGGCCACGGGCTTCGGGCGTGCCGCACCCGCCTTCATGCCCAAGGCCCCGGTCGCCGCCGCCCGGCGCGCGCTCGACGACGCGGGCCTGCGCATCGACGCCGTCGACGTGGTCACGACGCACAACCCGTTCGCGGTGAACGACCTGTGGTTCGCCGAGTGCACCGGGTTCCCCCTCGAGCGGATGAACCCGTACGGCTCCTCGCTCGTCTACGGCCACCCGCAGGGTCCGACCGGCGCGCGGGCCATCACCGAGCTGGTGCACGCCCTGCACGCGCGCGGCGGCGGCGTCGGCCTCTTCACGGGGTGCGCCGCAGGGGACTCCGCGGGCGCCGTCCTCGTGCGAGTCGACGGCTGAGACCCACCACCGGGACCACCGCCCCCCCCCCTCGAGGAAGAGAGACATGAGCG
>JAEZAR010000191.1 GCA_023430425.1 Actinomycetes bacterium
ATCCGACCCTGGGGTTGAAGCAGGCGGAGTACGTCACGGCGGCACGGGTGAGTGGGGCGACCACGCGGCGGGTGGTGTTCCGGCACATCCTGCCGAATCTGATGGGGCCGCTGCTGGTGCAGACGACCTTTTCGCTCTCGGTGGCGTTGATCGCGGAGGGGGCGTTCAGTTTCCTCGGGTTAGGTGTGCAGCCGCCGCAGCCGTCGCTGGGGTCATTGTTGCGAGACGGGAAGACCTATATGGAACTGGCGCCATGGACCATGTTCTTCCCCGCGCTGGCGCTGGCGGGGATGATCCTGGCGATCAATTTGCTTGGGGATGAATTGCAGGGGGTGATCGATCCGCGGTTGCGGGGTCGGTAGGGAAGCGGCTGTGAAGTGGTTGTGCGATGGGGGCCGCGACGGGCTGAAGCCGCGTCGCTAGTCGCTGGAAGTCCCGCTGGGACTCGATGCTAACCGTACCCGTTTGGTAGGGGCAGCTCCCCGTGGCTGCCCTTGGTGGCGGTGCGTATGTTGGGTCGTGAAGCTGGATTTCGATGACATGCCTGTAGGGAATGAAGTGAGCGACACAGGAGCGTCGTGTGGGGTGGCAAGGGCGCCCACGGGGAGTATTGCCTCCAACTAATTCCGAGTCCGCCCGGCGGCACGACTGTGGGGACCGGGGGTACGGTGTGTGTGCCCGGACGCTGCGATGCCGGGTGGGGTGTTCGTCCGAAGGGTCCGCTATGTCGTTGTCCGTTGCCCCGCGTCTTGGTCCCGGCGCTCCCCTCGACCAGATTGAGGCCACCCTGCAAGACCTGCTGCCCCGCCTCTTGCCCCCGGATACCCCGCCGCGCGGGCCGGGCCGTCCCGAGGTCTTGTCCAGTAGTCTGTTGTGGACCGGCCTGCTGGTGGGCATGCTGCGCGGCGGGCGCACCCAGACTGATCTGTGGCGCTTGCTGGGACAGACCGGACTGTGGACCCATCCGCGCGTTCCCATCGGGGCCGAGGGGGTGCGCAAACGCCTGGTGCAGGCGGGCTCCGGGGTCATGGAGCAGCTCTTTGTCGATATCACGGCGGAGTTGGCCGCACGGACGCCGGGGCAGCGCGACCTGGCCCCTGGGTTCCCCGGGCTGTATGCCATCGACGACACCACCTTGGACCAGGTGGCCCGCACCCTGCCGTGCCTGCGCACCGTCAAAGCGGGCGACGACCAGCTCCTGCCGGGCAAGCTCAGCAGCGTCATCGACGTTCGTACGCAGCAATTCGTCCGGATCGATCCCACCGAGCTGCCCCATCGCAATCCCAAGGTCGCGCTGCCGGAGTTGGTGACCGACCTGCCACCGGGCAGCCTGCTGCTGTTCGATCTGGGCTATTTCGCCTTCGAGCGCTTCGACGCGCTGAGTCACCAAGGACTCGCGTTTGTCAGTCGGCTGCGCGAGAAAACCTCCGTCACGGTGCTTGCCTCGATCACCGATGAGCCCCAGGTCCGCGATACCCTGGTCTGGTTGGGCACCCACCGGGCCAATCAAGCCGGCTATGCCGTGCGGCTCATCGAGGTCGAGTTGGGGGGCGTCTGGTATCGGTATGTGACCAATGTGCTTGATCCGGCGCGGCTCTCGGTGGCCGAGGTGGTGCAGTTGTATGCCCGTCGCTGGGATATCGAGCTGGCCTTCAAAACGCTGAAGGTCGAGCTGGGGGTGGGGCTGCTCTGGTCGGCCAAATGGGAGCTGATTCTGACCCAGGTCTGGGCGGCCTTGATTCTGTTCCAGATCGCCCAGTCGATCCGCATGCAGGTGGCCGCGCGGGCGCTGGTCGATCCGTTCGATGTCTCGCTCAACCTGCTGCTGCGGGAATGGCCCCATCTGATGCGGCGGGGCGAGGCGGATCCGATCGGCATCATCGTGGGGTTGCCGAGAGGCAAAGGCTGCTTCATTCGCCCCTCCAGCCGCCGCCACCCGACCGTCCCGCTGGTTCAGACGGTCCGGTCCGTGCCACCCCACCTGGTCATTACCCGTCCCGCCCGCTACGCCGGCCGCAAAACGGGCCCGCACCGCACCAATCTGCCCCCCAGAACCGTCGACTACGGCATCAAACACCTGGGAGACAATTAGTTGGAGGCAATACCACGGGGAGGCGCCCCTACCGACAGGACGTCCCGAGAGCGGGGCGATGAATCGATTCAACGAACGAGGAACGCGTGGCGCAAGCAACGGGCGCGCTAACCCAGACACCGACCACACCGGACACGCTCACCGCACCGCGGAGCGTCCGCATCAAGAAGACGCTCGGACCGTACGCCTTCATCCTGCCGAAGGTGCTCATCTTCGCGGTCTTCATGCTCTATCCGCTAGCGCGCGCGGTGACGCTCACCTTCCAGGGCGGCGCGATTCTGCAAGGACTGCGCTGGGTCGGACTCCGCAACTACGAAAAGATCATCCACGACGAGCTCTTCTGGACCAGCCTGAAGAACACGGTCTATTACACGGTGCTGGTGATCCCAACTGTGCTGGTCGTCGGGATCGGGCTGGCGGCGCTGCTCAACCGGCCGATTCGCTTTCGCCCGCTCTGGATC
>JAEZAR010000164.1 GCA_023430425.1 Actinomycetes bacterium
GTGGGGCTGGCGCGGGGCGGTGCGGCGCCTCACCGGCGGCCTCGTCGCGCCCGGCCCGGGGGAGGCGGAGCAGCGCGAGCGGGCGTCGGTCGCGAGCGTGCAGCGGCCCCTGGACGGGCCCCGGACCATCGTCGTCGTCAACCCCAAGGGCGGCGCCCACAAGACGACCGCCACCCTCCTCATCGCGGCGACGTTCGGCCGCCTGCGCGGCGGCTACACGCTCGCGTGGGACAACAACGAGACGCGCGGCACCCTCGGCTGGCGGGCGCGCCACACGCACCACTCCCGGACGGCCGTCGACCTGCTGGACGACCTCGAGCGGTTCACCGACCCGACCTCCTCGCGCGTCGGCGACCTGGATGCGTACGTCCGCTCGCAGACGTCGGCGCAGTTCGACGTGCTCGCCTCCGACGAGGACGCCGCGTCCGCGGCGTCGGTGGACGGGTTCGCCTTCCGCGCGCTGCACCGCACCCTGCTGCGCTTCTACCGGGTGCTCGTCATCGACACGGGCAACAACATGCGGGCGTCCAACTGGCAGGCGGCGATCGAGGCGGCCGACCAGGTGGTCATCGTCTCGACCATGCGCGAGGACACCGCGCAGTCGGCGGCGTGGATGCTCGACGCGCTGCGCGCCACGGGGCACGGGGACGCCGTCCGCAACGCCGTCACGGTGCTCAGCCAGCCCGCGCCCCGCATCGACGCCGAGCTGACCGCGCGGCTGCACGACCACTTCGGCCGGCTCACCCGGGCGGTGCTCGAGGTGCCCTACGAGCCCGCGCTGGTCAGCGGCGGGCCCGTCGACTTCGACGGCCTCGCCGAGCCCACCCGTCGGGCCTGGCTGCACGTCACCGCTGCCGTCGCCGACGGCCTCTGAGCGGACCGTGGACGCCACCGTGAGCACCTCCGCGCGCCCCGCTGCGCCCGAGGACGTCGACGCGGTCGTCGCCCTCGTCGAGTCGGCGTACCGGGGGGACGCGTCGCGCGCCGGCTGGACGACCGAGGCCGACCTCCTCGGCGGCCGGCGCACGGACGCGGCGATGGTCCGGAGCCTGCTCGCCGACCCCGACAGCGTCCTGCTGGTCCTCCCGGACGACGCCGGCGGGCTCGTCGGCTGCTGCCACGTGCGGCGCCGCCCGGCGACGGGACCCGCCGGGCCGCGGACGGTGTACTTCGGCCTCTTCGCCGTCCGGCCCGGCGTCCAGGGGCGGGGTCACGGCTCGCGCCTCCTCGACGCCGCCGAGGAGCTCGCCGCGGCGTGGGGGGCGCAGCGGCTCGAGCTGACGGTCCTGAGCCACCGGCCGGAGCTGCTCGCGTGGTACGAGCGTCGTGGCTTCGCCCTCACGGGGGTGACCCACCCCTTCCCGGGCTACGCGGACGCACGGTACGGGCTGCCCCGCCGCGACGACCTGACGCTGCACGAGATGGCCAAGCCGCTCGGCTGACGGGCGGACCTGCCGGCGGCGGCGGACGGGCCCAGGATGGGGCCATGACTCCCGCAGCCCCTGGCACCGGCCACCCGTCCCCGCCCCACGTCAGGACGGCCCTCGTGACCGGCGCGGGCCGGGGGATCGGCCGCGGGCTCGCGCTCGGCCTGGCGGCCCACGGCTACGACGTCGCGCTGGTGGGCCGGACCGCGGCGCACCTGGACGCGGTCGCCGGCCAGGTGACCGCCGCGCGCCCGGGTGCCCGCGTGGTCACGGCCGCCGTGGACGTCACCGACCCGGCCGCCGTCCGCGACGCCGTCGCCCGCGCGGAGGACGCCCTGGGCGGGATCGGGCTGCTCGTGAACAACGCCGGCGTCATCGAGCGGACCGAGGGACCGTTCGCCGAGGACGACGTGACCGACGCGTGGCGGGTCCTGGAGACGAACGTGCGCGGCCCGCTCAACGTCACGCACGCCGTGCTCGGCGGGATGCTCGCGCGCGGCGGCGGTCGGGTGGTCAACCTCAACTCGGGCGCGGGCCACCGGACCGGCGGCGCGTACACCGCCTACGGCGTGTCGAAGGGGGCCCTCGCGCGGTTCACGTCGTTCCTGGACGCGCAGTACCGCGACCGGGGGGTACGGGCCTTCGACCTCGCGCCCGGGGTCGTGCGCACCGACATGACGCAGGCGATGCCGACGCACGGGGACCGCACCGACTGGACCGCGCTGGAGGACGTCGTGGAGCTGCTGCTCGCACTGGCCGACGGGCGCCTCGACCGGCTGTCGGGCCGGTTCGTCCGGGCCGGCTCGGACACCGCGGAGGACCTCGAGGCGCGGACGGACCAGATCCTTGCCGCCGACGCACGGTGCCTGCGGCTCGTGCCGTACGGCCCCGACGACCCGGTGGCCGGCTGAGACGCGGCAGGGCCCCGGCCGGTCGGCCGGGGCCCTGCGCTCGCGGGAGGAACGGCGTCCGTCAGGCGCCGAACCACTCGCGGACGCGCTCGGCGATCGCGCGCTCGAACACGTCGTCGTTGTGCCGTGCCTTGAGCCAGTCGACGAACGCCCCGCCGGCCGCCTCGTCCATCTCCTTGCGGCACGTCGCGGTGTCGGTGACCGCCCGGACGAGCATCTCCTCGGCCTCCGCGGGGGTCCGGTAGAAGAACGGGTACCCCTCGGGCACGAGCGCGCGCGCCCACGGCCGGTCGGGCAGCACCCCGACGACGCCCGCAGCGAGCGCCTCGACGTACTCCAGCCCGTAGGACTCCTCGGTCGCGGTGGCGAGGAACGCCGTCGTGCGGGCCAGGGCCGACCAGTAGTCGTCCCGGCTCGCCGTCAGCGGCCCGACCCACGCCCAGTCGCGGCGCGAGAGCCGCATGGCCTTGTCGGAGACCAGGTGCGACTCGTGGAGCCGCGCCTCGACCCGGATCGGTGTGCGCTTGACGACGCGCTCGACCACGTCGAGGAAGAGCTGCGGCTGCTTGCGCTCGGACAGGTAGATCGCCGGGTAGAGGACCACCGGGACGGCGGGCTCGGCCCGCGGCTGCACGTGCTCGTGCCGGAAGCCCAGGTTCACCCAGGCGATCTTCGCCTTCTCCGCGAGCGGCTGGATGGTCGTCGCGTTGACGATCTCCCGCATCTCGTTGGCCGTGCGCTCGGAGTTCGCGAACGTCGGGAAGAGGGCGCCGCAGAGGCCGAGGAGCGCGCGCTCCACCGGGTGGCTCTTCTCCGCGGTGTTCCACCACACGAAGTTCATGACCTTGGGCTCGTCGCACGTCGCCTTGAGCGTGCGCCACACGCACGTCGCGTCGATGACGTCCATCGTGATGACGAGCGTGTCCTGGCCGTCGACGAACTCCAGCGGCAGGACGTCGAACCCGTCGCACTGGCGCGGGCGGGCGCCCACGAGGATCGACCCCGGGAAGACCCGGAGCAGGCGCCGGACCAGGGTGGCCCCGGCGTCGTGCCCCGCGACGCGGCCGTCGGCGTCGACGAGCGCTCCGCTGTACCTGACGGCGATCCTCATCGTGCGTCACCTGCCCCCGCGAGCGCCTCGCCGCGGTCGGCGGCGGTGGCCCCCGTCGGCGCGTCGAGCGAGGCCGGGACGGAGCCAGCGTCGTCGGGCGAGCCGGTCCCCGCCTCCTCGCCGTCGGTCATCGAGGCCTTGATGCGCATGCCGTAGAACGACCGGTGGACGAAGTACGCGGACACGAGGAAGAAGACGCCGGCGAGCACGTGGACGAGCGTTCCGTTGCCCTCGGCGGTCAGCATCACGCCGAGCTCGACGGCGAGGAGGCCGAAGAGCGTCGTGAACTTGATGACCGGGTTGAGGGCGACCGAGGACGTGTCCTTGTAGGGGTCGCCCACGGTGTCGCCGACGATCGTCGCGTCGTGCAGCGCGGTGCCCTTCGCGTGCAGGTCGACCTCGACGATCTTCTTGGCGTTGTCCCAGGCGCCGCCGGCGTTGGCCATGAAGATCGCCTGGTAGAGGCCGAAGATCGCGATCGAGATCAGGTAGCCGATGAAGAAGAACGGCTCGACGAACGCGAAGGCGAGCGTAGAGAAGAACACCCCGAGGAACATGTTCAGCATGCCCTGCTGGGCGTACTGGGTGCAGATCTCCACGACCTTGCGCGAGTCCTCGACGCTGGCCTTGGTCGCGCCGTCGAGGCGGATCGTCTTCTTGATGAACTCCACCGCGCGGTAGGAGCCCGTGGTGACCGCCTGGATCGACGCGCCGGTGAACCAGTAGATGACGGCGCCACCGGTGATGAGGCCGAGCAGGAGCGGGGCGTGCATGAGCGAGAGGTTCTCCATGCCCTCCTCCAGCCCGCCGGTCAGCGCCATGATGATCGAGAAGATCATCGTCGTGGCGCCCACGACGGCGGTGCCGATGAGCACCGGCTTGGCGGTCGCCTTGAACGTGTTCCCAGCGCCGTCGTTCTCCTCGAGCATCTGCTTGGCCTTGTCCCACTGGACGTCGACGCCGTAGGTCTCCTTCAGCTCGGCGTCGATGCCCTCGACCTCCTCGATGAGGGACAGCTCGTACACGCTCTGGGCGTTGTCGGTGACCGGGCCGTACGAGTCGACGGCGATGGTGACCGGGCCCATCGAGAGGAAGCCGAACGCGACGAGGCCGAAGGCGAACACCGCCGGGGCGAGCATGTACTCGTCCAGGCCCTGCTCGCTGATGAGGAAGGCCGCGCCCATGAGGCCGACGATCGCCACGCCCAGCCAGTAGCCGGAGAAGTTGCCGGCCACGAGGCCGGACAGGATGTTCAGCGAGGGACCGCCCTCGCGGGAGCTCTTGACGACCTCCTGCGCGTGCCGGCTCTTGGTCGACGTGAACGCCTTGACCAGCTCGGGGATCAGCGCGCCGGCGATGGTGCCGCACGAGATGATCGCCGACAGCTTCCACCACAGCGTGCCGTCACCGATCTCGCCGAGGACGACGTAGGTCATCGCGAAGGTGCCCATGATCGACACGAGCGAGGTGATCCAGACGAGCGAGGTGAGCGGGGTCTCGAAGTCGAACCGGTCGACGGCGGAGTACCGGGCCCGGGCCCACGCGTCGTTGGCGAGGTAGGAGACCGCCGAGGCGATGACCATCATGGCGCGGACGACGAAGATCCAGACGAGCAGGCTGGCCTGCACGGCGGGGGTGTCCACCGCGAGCAGGACGAACGTGACCAGCGCGACGCCGGTGACGCCGTAGGTCTCGAACCCGTCGGCCGACGGGCCCACCGAGTCGCCCGCGTTGTCGCCGGTGCAGTCCGCGATGACCCCGGGGTTGCGGGCGTCGTCCTCCTTGATCTTGAACGCGATCTTCATGAGGTCGGAGCCGATGTCGGCGATCTTGGTGAAGATGCCGCCCGCGATGCGCAGGGCGGCCGCGCCGAGGGACTCGCCGATCGCGAAGCCGATGAAGCACGCGCCGGCGATGTCGCCGGGCAGGAACAGGAGGATGACGAGCATGATCAGCAGCTCGAGGCTGATGAGGACCATGCCGATCGACATGCCGGACTTCATCGGGATCCGGTGCACGGGGAGGGGCTTGCCCGCGAGCGACGCGAAGGCGGTCCGGGCGTTCGCGAACGTGTTGACGCGGATGCCGAACCACGCGACCGAGTACGAGCCGGCCATGCCGATGAGGCTGAACGCGATGACGATCGCGACCTTGCCCCAGGGCAGCTCGACGAGGAACCCGTAGTAGACGACGATGACCGCCGCGATGAAGCCCCACAGCACCATGAGGAACTTGCCCTGCTTGAGCAGGTACGCCTTGCAGGTGGTGAAGATGAGCTCGGCGACCTCGCGCATCGAGGGGTGCACGGGCAGCTGGCGGAGCTGGCGGTAGACGAGGTAGCCGAAGCCCAGGCCCATCGCGCAGACGACGAGGCCCAGGAGCAGGAGCGTCCGGCCCGACCCGGCACCGCCGCCGACCACGGCGACGTCGGCCAGGCTGGGGACCTCCAGGTTCACCTCGCCGCCGTGGGACCCGGAGCCGATCTCGGCGGTCCCCTCGGAGGAGCAGCCGGCCAGGCTCAGCCCGGCCGTGCCGGCCAGGGCGGCCAGGCCGGCGAGCGCCCTGCGGCGACGCGGGCGCCGGACGGGCGCTGGGACGATGCTTGCGGTGCGTGTGCTCACGATCAACCCCGTGGATGCAGGAGGGACCTCGTTGTCCCTTTCACGCTAGGCGCGCCGTCCGCCGGTCAGGTGTGACCTTCGGCCCCGCCCCGGCCCCGGGTGTCCAGCATCCGGAAGGGGTCGCGGCGGGCCGTGCGGGGGGCGCCGACCGGGGCGTGCGCAGGTCTTCCGCAGGGCCCAAGGTCCCCCGGAAGATGGACCGAGTTCCCGCACCCTAGGGACGGCGAGACGCCGGCAACGAGGCACGGCGTCCAGGTAGAGAGGCACACCGTGGCGAAGTACGTCTACGACTTCAGCGAAGGCAACAAGGACCTCAAGGACCTGCTCGGTGGCAAGGGCGCGAACCTCGCCGAGATGACGAACCTCGGGCTGCCGGTGCCCCCGGGCTTCACGATCACCACCGATGCGTGCCGCGTGTACATGCAGACGGGCGAGGTCCCGCCGGAGCTGCGGGTCGAGGTCACGCAGGCCGTGCGCCGTCTCGAGGACGCGCTCGAGCGCCAGCTCGGCGACGTGAAGGACCCCCTGCTGGTCTCCGTGCGCTCGGGTGCCAAGTTCTCCATGCCCGGCATGATGGAGACGGTCCTCAACGTCGGCCTCAACGACGAGTCGGTCGAGGGCCTCGCCCGCTTCTCGAACAACGAGCGCTTCGCCTGGGACTCCTACCGACGCCTCATCCAGATGTTCGGCAAGACGGTCCTCGACATCGACGGCGACCGGTTCGCCGACGCGCTCGACGCCGCCAAGGCCGCGAAGGGCTACACCGCCGACACCGAGATGACCGCCGACGACCTCAAGGAGCTCGTCACGGTCTACAAGGAGATCGTCCGCGAGGAGACCGGCCGCGAGTTCCCGCAGACGCCGCGGGCGCAGCTCGACCTGGCCGTCGAGGCCGTCTTCAACTCGTGGAACACCGACCGCGCCCGCCTGTACCGGCGGCGTGAGCGGATCTCCGACGACCTCGGCACCGCCGTCAACGTCCAGTCGATGGTGTTCGGCAACCTCGGCGCCGACTCGGGCACCGGCGTCTGCTTCACCCGCGACCCCTCCACGGGCGAGCAGGGCGACTACGGCGACTACCTGACCAACGCGCAGGGCGAGGACGTCGTCGCCGGCATCCGCAACACCCTGCCGCTGGCGCAGATGGAGGAGATCGACCCGGAGGCCTACGCCGAGCTCCGCCAGGTCATGCGGCGCCTCGAGACCCACTACCGCGACCTGTGCGACATCGAGTTCACCGTCGAGCGCGGCAAGCTCTGGATGCTGCAGACGCGGGTCGGCAAGCGCACGGCCGCCGCCGCGTTCCGGATCGCGCACCAGCTCGTCGAGGAGCACCTCATCACCCTCGACGAGGCGCTCGAGCGGGTGACCGGCGAGCAGCTGTCCAAGCTGATGTTCCCCCAGTTCGACGCCAAGGCCGAGCGCACGCTCATCGCCAAGGGCATGGCGGCCTCCCCCGGCGCGGCCGTCGGCCAGGCGGTGTTCTCCTCCGCCACGGCCGTCGAGTGGGCCGCCGAGGGCAAGACCGTCATCCTCGTCCGGCGGGAGACCAACCCCGACGACCTCGGCGGCATGATCGCCTCGGTCGGCGTGCTCACCTCGCGCGGCGGCAAGACGTCGCACGCCGCGGTGGTCGCGCGCGGCATGGGCACCACCTGCGTCGTCGGCGCGGAGGCCCTGGACGTCGACGTCACCGCGCGGCGGTTCACGGCCAAGGGCACCGTCGTGAACGAGGGCGACGTCATCGCCATCGACGGCTCGACCGGCGAGATCTTCCTCGGCTCGGTCCCCGTCGTGCCCTCCCCGGTCGTCCGCTACCTCGAGCACGGCCTGGAGGCCGCGCTCGCCGAGGTCGGCAGCGACGAGGAGACCAAGGAGCTCGTGGTCGCCGTCGACGCGCTGCTCACGCACGCGGACTCGGCGCGCACGCTCGGCGTCGAGGCGAACGCGGACACGCCCGAGGACGCCACGCGGGCCCGGACGCTCGGCGGCGAGGGCATCGGCCTGTGCCGCACGGAGCACATGTTCCTCGGCGACCGCCGGGTGCTCGTCGAGCGCCTCATCCTCGCCAAGGACGAGTCCGAGCAGCAGGCCGCGCTCGACGCGCTCATGCCGCTCCAGCGCGGGGACTTCATCGGCATCCTCGAGGCGATGGACGGCCTGCCCGTCACCATCCGGCTCATCGACCCGCCGCTGCACGAGTTCCTGCCGGACTACACCGAGCTCTCCGTCAAGGTCGCCCTCGCCGAGGAGCGCGGCGACACCTCCGAGGACGCGGAGCGCGACCGGATCCTGCTCCACGCGGTCAACAAGACGCGTGAGGCGAACCCGATGCTCGGCCTGCGCGGCGTGCGCCTGGGGATCGTGATCCCGGGCCTGTTCACCATGCAGGTGCGCGCGATCGCCGAGGCGCAGGCGGCCCGCATCAAGGCCGGCGGCGACCCGAAGGCCGAGATCATGATCCCGCTCGCGGCGTCGGTCATGGAGCTGCACCTGATCCGGGACGAGGCCGAGGTCGTGC
>JAEZAR010000245.1 GCA_023430425.1 Actinomycetes bacterium
CCTCCGGCGCGCGTCGGTCCCCCGTCGGCCGCCTCCGCTCGGCCAGACTCGTCCCGGGCACGAGGGAGCACCGGCGGCTCGCCGGGCAGCCACGGCCCGGGTGGCCCTGAGGGGAGGCTGTGGTGACGGCTGTGGCGCGGCGCATCTGCGTCGTCGGCGACGAGCTCGTGGCGGGCGTCGGCGACCCCAAGGCGCTGGGCTGGGTCGGGCGCGTCACGGCCCGGACGTCGCTCGAGCCGGCCCCGATCGTCATGCCCCTGGCCGTGCCGGGCGAGACGACGGCCGGGCTCGCGGCCCGCTGGGAAGCCGAGGTGCTGCGGCGCCTCGGTCCCGAGCCGGCGCCCGGCGCGAACCACCTCGTCGTCGCCCTCGGGCGCGCCGACCTGGCGGCGGGGATCTCGCTCGCGCGCAGCCGGCTGAACCTCGCGAACGTCCTGGACACGGCGGAGGCCCGCCGCCTGACGACCTTCGTCGTCGGGCCGCCGCCCGGGGCCCACGAGGACCCCGAGCGCCAGGCGGAGCTCTCCGCCGCATTCGCCGACGTCACCACGCGACGCCGGGTGCCCTACGTCGAGACCTACGCGCCGCTGGCGAGCCACGAGCAGTGGCTCGCGGACCTGGCGGGCGGGGACGGGCACGCGCCCGGCCAGGCCGGCTACGGGCTCATGGCCTGGCTCGTCCTGCACACGGGCTGGCAGCGCTGGCTCGGCCTGCCCGACGACGCGCCCTGAGGATCACCCGCCGCGCAGCGTCCCGCGGATGGCGGTGGCGGCCGAGTCGAGGACCGTGCGCACCGTCTCGACGGTGAGCTGGGTGATCTCCCCCTGCGCGTCCGCCCGCCGCAGCTCGGCCCGGACCTCCTCGCGGAACTGGTGCACGAGGACCTCGGCCTCGGTCCGTCGCGAGCGCGACGCCGCCCGACGGTCGCCGTGCGCCGTCGGCGGACCCGCGGCCGCCCGTGCCTCCTGCGCCGCCGCGGCGAGGTCCGCCCGGAGGCCCGCCATGGCCCCGCGCACCTCGTCGCGCACCTGCGCGGCGAGCGACCGGACCGTCTCCGCGAGGTCCTCCTCGAGCGCGGCGAGGTCCCCCTCCCGCGCCGCGAGCTCGGCCCGCCCCGCGTCGGTGAGGGTGTACGTGCTCTTCCGCCCGTCGTCGGACCGGCGGACCAGCCCCTCCTCCTCCATGCGGGCCAGGCGCGGGTAGACGGTGCCGGGGCTCGGCCGGTAGGTGCCGCCGAACCGGTCCGAGAGCGCGGTGATGAGCTCGTAGCCGTGCTTCGGGCCGGACGCGAGCAGGGAGAGCAGGTACAGGCGCAGCTGCCCGTGGGCGAAGACCGGCATCAGGCCTGCCCGTCCGCGCCCACGCGGGCCCGACGGAGCACCGTCAGGTGGCCGGAGACCGTCTTGGTCTGCAGGCGGCACGCCCCGTCGCCGCGCACGACGGCCACCGACCCGGTGACCTGGCCCTGCCCGGCGTGCGCCTCCCCGTCGACCACCACGCGCCCGGACACGCTCTTGGCGGAGACGGCCACGCCGAGGTCCTCGGGCAGCCGCACGGTGACGTCCCCGGAGACGGTCTGCGCCCAGATGCCCCCCGCACCGCCGGCGTCCAGGGTGATGGCGCCCGAGACCGTGGTGACCTGGGCCTGGCCGAACAGCCCGGACGCGGTCACGGAGCCGGACACCGCGTTCGCGCGGAGGTCGCCCGCGTGCCCGCGGACCACGAGGTCCCCGGAGACGGACTTGGCCACGAGCAGGCCCCGCGTCCCGTCGGTGACCAGCGCGCCGGACACGGTCGCCACCTGGCCCGCCCCCGCGACGTCGGCAAGGAAGCCCTCCGCGCTCACGGTGCCCAGGCGGGCGGCGACGTCGCGCTGCACGGCGATGTGCACGTCGGCACGGTCGTCCCCCCGCCACGTGGTGAACCGCTCCAGCCACCCCTCCCAGCCGCCGAGGGTGAACGGGTAGCCGACGCGCAGCTCGCCGCCCACGAGGCTCACCTCCAGCGCCCGGCCAGCCACCTGGTGCACCTCGATGCGTGCGCCCGGCTCGTCCCGGCCGACGACGTCGACCCGTCCCGCGACGAGCGCCACGCGCAGCGCGCGGACGTCGTCGACCTCGATGATCTGCGGTCCGGTGACGACCCAGCTGTCGCCCCGCCCGGTGGTGTCCGTCACGATGCCGTCCTCCGTCGAGATATATCGCGTGTCGAAGCACAAGATATATCGCGTTCCGCCGGGACGCAAGGGAGGGCATGGACGAGAGGCGCAGGGCACCGCACGCGGCGCCTCCGGTCGGCGCCGCGCGACCGTCAGTGGACGACGCCCGCCGCCCGCAGCTCGACCGTGAGGTCCTGCGGCCGCGACGCGACGGCGCACGCGTCCTCGTACGTGACGACGCCTTCGCTGACGAGCTGGAACAGGTGCTTGTCGAAGGTCTGCATCTTGTAGAACTCGCCCTCGGCGATGAGGTCCTCGAGCGGCGGGTTGTTGAACGGGTCGACGATCGCGTCGGCGGTGCGCCCGGTGTTGACGAGCACCTCGACCACGGCGACCCGGCCCGTGCCGTCCGCGCGCCGCACGAGACGCTGGGAGACGATGCCCCGCAGCGACTGCGCGAGGGCCCCCCGGATCTGCTTCTGCTCGTGCGGCTGGAAGAAGTCGACGATCCGGTTGATCGTCTCGGAGGCGTCGATCGTGTGCAGCGTGGACAGGACCAGGTGGCCGGTCTCGGCGGCGGACAGGGCGGCACGCACCGTCTCCACGTCGCGCATCTCGCCGACGAGGATCACGTCCGGGTCCTGGCGCATCGCGGCACGCAGGGCGACGGTGAAGTCCGCGGTGTCGTAGCCCACCTCGCGCTGGGAGACGATCGCCTTCTTGTCCTTGTGCAGGATCTCGATCGGGTCCTCGATCGTGACGACGTTGACCTCCTTGAACGTGTTGATGAGGTCCACCATCGACGCGAGCGTCGTCGTCTTGCCCGAGCCCGTGGGGCCCGTCACCAGCACCAGGCCGCGCGGCTCGAGCGCGAGCTCGCCGAGCACCTCGGGCAGGTGCAGCTCCTCCAGCGTCTGCGCGCCCATCGCGACGCGGCGGAAGACCAGGCCCAGGGTGCCCCGCGCCCGGAACGCGTTGACGCGGAACCGCCCGACGCCGGACAGCGAGTACGCGAAGTCCGCCTCGTTGGTCCGGTCGAAGCCGTCGCGCAGCTCCGCCGGCAGCACCTGGGCGACCATGTGCTCGGTGTCCTCGGGACGCAGGTCGGGGACCTGGAGGCGGCGGAGGCGCCCGTCGACGCGCAGGCGCGGCGCGGAGCCGACCTTGCAGTGCAGGTCGGAGCCCTTGCTGCTGGCGAGCGCGTGCAGGAGCGGGATGACGGACTGCGGCTGGGGCTGCTCGGTCACCCCAGAGTTGTCGGGCGTCGGAGCGTCCGACTTGAGGGGGGCGGGGTCAGTCGGCCGTGCGGACCTGGGTGCGCAGCACCGTCAGCTGCTGGCGGATCCGCAGGTGCAGCTCGGCGGGCGCCGGCTCGGTGCAGGACCGCCGCACGAGCTTCTTGAGGTGGTCGGCGACGTCGAACTCCGACAGGCACGGCTCGCAGTCCGCGAGGTGCCGGCGGATCCGGTCGCCCTCCAGCTCGTCGATCTCGGCGTCGATGAACTCGAAGAGCCGCGTCAGCGCCTCCGTGCAGTCCACCTCGTGGTCGTCCGCCACCGCGTGCTCCCCGTCGTGCCCTGTCGTGCCGCTCATTGCTGTCCCGTGTCGGTCACCGCGGGCACCAGCCCGCGCTCGCGTGCGTAGTCGGTGAGGAGCTCGCGCAGCTGCGCACGCCCCCGGTGCAGGCGGGACATCACCGTCCCGATGGGGGTCCCCATGATCTCCGCGATCTCCTTGTAGGCGAAGCCCTCGACGTCGGCGAGGTAGACGGCGATGCGGAAGTCCTCGCCGATGCTGGCCAGCGCCGCCTTGACGTCGGAGTCCGGCAGCCGGTCGAGCGCCTCGGCCTCCGCCGAGCGCAGGCCGCTGGAGGTGTGCGACGCCGCGCGCGCCAGCTGCCAGTCCTCGATGTCCTCCGAACCCGACTGCAGGGGCTCCCGCTGCTTCTTGCGGTAGGAGTTGATGAAGGTGTTCGTCAGGATCCGGTAGAGCCACGCCTTGAGGTTGGTGCCCGGCCGGTACTGGTGGAACGCGGCGAACGCCTTGGCGATCGTCTCCTGGACCAGGTCCTCGGCGTCCGTCGGGTTCCGCGTCATCCGCATCGCCGCCGAGTACAGCTGGTCGACGTACTGGAGCGCGTCGCGCTCGAACCGCTCCGCACGCGCGGCCGGGTCCTCCTGCGCGGGGGCCCGGTCGGTGCTCTCCGTGGCGTCGGTGCCCTCGTCGGGCGCGTCGGTGTCCATCGTCCACGAGCCTAGCCGTGGGTCGAGCGCCACCACGCGCTCAGCGGCCAGCACCGGTGTCATGGCAGGCACAACGCATCCCCGCCCGCCCGCCATTCCCCGGCCCGGGACGGCTGCGGCGCACGCCGTGCCGCGCGGCGGCGACGGGGATAGCGTGCAGGCAGACCACGAGGAGGAGATCATGCTCAGCCGCCGGATCGCTCGCCCGCTGCTCGCCACCTGGTTCGTCGCGCAGGGGGTGGACGCCGTCCGACACCCCGCGCCGCACGTCGAGCGCATGCGCGAGGCGTGGCGGCGGCTGTCGCGGCGCCTCGACCTCCCGGAGCCGCCCGACGCCGACACCCTGCGCCTCGTGGTCAAGGTGCACGGCGGGGCGATGGCCGCCGCGGGCGCCATGCTGGCCGTCGGCAAGGCGCCCCGCGCGGCCGCCTCCGCCCTCGTGCTCCTCACGGTCC
>JAEZAR010000256.1 GCA_023430425.1 Actinomycetes bacterium
GCACGTCGCCGGCCACGCCGGTGACCCGCCCGTCGGTCACGACGAGGGAGGTCACCCGGTGCCGGAAGCGCACGCGCAGGAGCCCGGCCGCGCGGGCCTCCAGGGCCGCCCGGACGAAGGGCTCGCAGACGGCAGGACCGGTGCCCCACGTCACGTGGAAGCGGGGCACCGTGTTCCCGTGGCCGCCCGCGCCGCCGACGCGGTGGCCGCCGCGCTCGGCCCACTGCACGAGCGGGAACCAGCGGACGCCGAGGCCGTGGAGCCACGCCCGCAGCTCGCCGGAGGCGAAGGCGACGAAGGTCTCCGCCCACGCCCGCGGGTGCACGTCGAGCGGGTCGGCGGGGTCGAACTGTGCCGAACCCAGCCAGTCCGCGAGGGCGAGGTCGGCGGAGTCGTGCACGCCGAGCCGGCGCTGCTCGGGGGAGTCGACGAGGAAGAGCCCGCCGAACGACCACCACGCCTGGCCGCCGAGCGACGCGCGCGGCTCCTGCTCGACCAGCACCACGCGGCGTCCGGCGGCGGTGAGCTCGGCGGCGGCGACCAGCCCGGCGAGGCCGGCCCCGACCACCACGGCGTCGGCCCGCATGACGGCGTCGTCAGGCATGGCGGCAGCGTAGGGGGCGGGGCCGGGCGCGGGGAACGGGAGGGACGCGCGGACGGGCTCAGGAGCGGTACAGGCGCATGGACAGGGGCTCGAGGAGCAGGGCGCTCCCGGGTCGGACGGTGGCCTCGCCGTTCACCGGAGCGCCGTCGGGTCGCTCGGCGACGCTGTCCCACGCGAGCCGCCACGCGCCGTCGTGCCCCTGCGGCGGCAGGCCGCCCGCGACCGTGAACTCCACGGGGTCGAAACCGCCGTTGACGAGGACGAGGGCCGCCGACCCGTCGGGGGCGACGCGGATCATCTGCAGGCACCGCACCTGCACGTCGTGCCACGCCGCGTGGTCGAAGACCCCGCCGCCGGCGCGCCGCCAGTCGAGGTCGGGGCGCTGGTCGCCGGGTCGGCCCTCCCGGGCGCCCGCCGGGCGGCCTGCGAAGAACCCCCAGGTCCGCAGCGCGGGCAGCTCGCGACGCAGCCGGAGCAGGTGGCGCGCCGTCGCCAGGAGGTCCTCCGCCGCCTCGTCGAGGTCCCAGTCCAGCCAGGTGAGCTCGTCGTCGTGGCAGTAGGCGTTGTTGTTGCCGAGCTGGGTGCGCCCGATCTCGTCGCCCGCGGTGAGCATCGGGGTGCCGGCCGCGAGGAGGAGGGTGCCGAGCAGGTTGCGCTGCGAGCGGCGGCGCATCGGCAGGATCTCGGCGCCGACGGCGGGGTCGCGCACCGGCCCCTCGATCCCGTGGTTCCACGAGTGGTTGACGTCCGAGCCGTCCCGGTTGCCCTCGCCGTTCGCCTCGTTGTGCTTGTGCTCGTAGGCGACGAGATCGGCCAGCGTGAAGCCGTCGTGGGCCGTGACGTAGTTCACCGAGGCCACGACCCCGCGGGACAGGGGCGGATCACCGTGCCCGAACAGGTCCGCGGAGCCGGACAGCCGCGTCGCCAGCTCACGCACGCCGTGCCCGGGACGTCCGTGCGCCCGGTGGGCGGGGTCGGCGAGCCAGAACGTCCGGACGCCGTCCCGGAAGCGGTCGTTCCACTCGGCGAGCGGCTCGGGGAACGCCCCGGTGCGCCAGCCGCCCGGGCCGAGGTCCCACGGCTCTGCCACCAGCTTGAGGCCGCTCAGCACGGGGTCGGTCTGGAGCGCGACGAGGAACGGGTGCTGCGGCGTGAAGCCCGCGTGGTCGCGGCCCAGGGTCACCGCGAGGTCGAAGCGGAACCCGTCGACGCCCACCTCGGTGGCCCAGTAGCGCAGCGAGTCCAGCGCCATCTGGACGACGCGCGGCCGGCGGAAGTCCAGCGTGTTGCCGCACCCGGTCAGGTCCGCGAACCGGGCGGGCGCGGCCCCGTGGTGCAGGTAGTACACGGTCGGGTCCAGGCCCCGCCACGACAGGTGCGGACCGTCCGTGCCGCCCTCGCAGGTGTGGTTGTAGACGACGTCGAGCAGCACCTCGATCCCCGCGGCGTGCAGCAGGCGCACCATGCCCTTGACCTCGGCCAGGACGGCCGCGGCGCCGGCCTCGCGGGCGGCGGCGGTCGCGTACGGGGCGTGCGGGGCGAAGAAGCCGGCGGTGTTGTACCCCCAGTAGTTGAGCAGGCCGCGCTGGACCAGGTGCGGCTCGCTCGTGAACGCCTGCACGGGCAGCAGCTCGAGAGTGGTCACGCCCAGCGAGCGCAGGTGGTCGATCGTGGCCGGGTGGGCGACGCCGGCGTAGGTGCCGCGCAGGTCCGGCGGCACGCCGGGCAGCCGCTGCGTGAGGCCCTTGACGTGCGCCTCGTAGACCACGGTGTCCGGCCACGGCACCGCCGGGCGGGGCACCGGCGCCGCGTCGAACCGGTCGTCCACGACGACGGCGTGCGGCACGTGCGCCCGCGACTCGGTCTCGTCCGGCTCGGGCCTGGGGTCGGCCGGGCGCAGGTAGTCGTCCACGCGGTGGCCGTAGACGGCCGGGCCGAGGCGGACGTGACCCTCGATGCCGCGCGCGTACGGGTCGAGGAGGAGCTTGGCGGGGTTGTACCGCAGCCCGGCGTCGGGGTCCCAGCGCCCGTGCGCCCGGAACCCGTACCGCTGCCCGGCCCGGACGCCGGGGACGTGCGCGGCGAAGACGCCGTGCCGCGGCCCGGCGAGCGGGACGCGACGCTCGGCCCACCCGTCCGGGGCGGTGGGGTCGGGATCGAGCAGGCACAGCTCGACCGCCTCGGCGTGGGAGGCGAGGACCGCGACGTCGACCCCGTCGCCCGCGAGGTGCACGCCGAGGCGCGGCGCGGGGCGGGGGAGGGTCATGGTGGTCGATTGTGACGCACGCAGGTGGCCGGCCCGTCCCGGGGCGGCGGTCGAGGCGGGTGAACTGCTCCCGGGCCGCATCGCTCCCGCCCGACGCCGCGGGGTAGCCTTCCGAGGGCCCAGCGGCCCGGCGGGCGAGCGGCCCGGGCGCCCCGAGCGCCCAGCCGCCGGACGGCCCGACGGCCCGGCGCACCGGGCCGACGACAGCGCAGAGAGCGGAGCGGCATGGACATCGTCGTGTGCGTCAAGCACGTGCCCGACCTGCAGGCCGAGCGCCGGTTCACCGACGCCGGGCGCGTCGACCGCCAGGGCACCGACGGCACCCTCAACGAGCTCGACGAGAACGCGGTCGAGGCGGCGCTGCGGGTGGCCGAGGCCCACGACGGCCGGGTGACCGCCCTCACCATGGGCCCGGACGACGCCGAGGACGCCGTGCGCCGGGCCCTGCAGATGGGGGTGCACCGCGGCGTCCGGGTCACCGACGACGACCTCGCCGGCTCCGACGCGTTCGCGACGGCGTCCGTGCTCGCCGCCGCCGTCCGCCGGCTCGCCGCCGAGTCGCCGGTCGACCTCGTCGTGACCGGCATGGCGGCCCTGGACGGCCTGATGTCGGTGGTGCCCACGCTGCTGGCCGCCGAGCTCGACCTGCCTCAGCTCACGCTGGCGGCCGACCTCGAGGTCGTCGGCGCGGACGGCGGGCAGGCCCTGCGCGTCCGCCGCGACCTCGACCACGTGACGGAGGTGCTCGAGGCGCCGCTGCCGGCCGTCGTCTCGGTCACCGACCAGGCCAACGAGGCGCGGTACCCGGCCTTCGCGGGCATCATGGCCGCCCGGAAGGCGCGGGTGGAGGTCTGGTCGCTGGCCGACCTCGGCCTGGCGCCGGCGTCGGTCGGGGACGCCGGCGCGCGCACGCGCGTCCTCGAGGCGACGCCCCGACCGCCCCGGGAAGGCGTGCTGGTCACCGACACGGGCGACGCCGGGCTCCGGCTCGCCGCCTTCCTCGCGGAGAACGGGCTGCTGGCATGAGCGTCGTCCTGGTCGTGACCGAGCACCACGCCGGTGCGCCGCGCGCGTCCGCGCTCGAGCTGCTGACGGCGGCGCGCGCCCTCGGCGAGGCGCACGCCGTGTGGTTCGGCGACCCCACCCAGGGGCCCGACGAGGAGGGCGCGGAGGTGCCCGCGGAGGCGGTCCCGCTCCTGGCGGCGCACGGGGCGCACGCCGTGCACGTGGTGCCGGTGCCGAGCGCCGAGGCCGGCCTGCCCGACGCCCTTGCGGCGGCGCTGACCGGCCTGGTCGGGGCGACGGGCGCCGACGTCGTCCTCCTCGCCTCGGGGTTCGAGGCCAAGGAGGTCGCCGCGCGGGTGGCCCTGGCCACGGGCGCCGCCCTCATGGTCGACGCAGCGCAGGTCGACCGCGACGACGCCGGCCGCGTGGTGACCACGCAGCAGGCGTTCGCGGCGTCCTGGACGCTGCGTGCCGTCGCGACAGTCGACCGCTCGGTGGTGACGCTGCGGTCGAACGCCGTCAAGGCCGTGCCGGCGGACCTCCCTGCGCCGGGCCAGGTCCGCCCGGCGGCCCCGGCAGCCCCGGTGGACCCGCGGGTGCGGGTCGTGGAGCGCACGCCGCGCCCCGCCTCCGGTCGCCCGGACGTCGGCGAGGCGCAGGTCGTCGTCGTCGGCGGGCGCGGCACCCAGGGCGACTTCTCCGCCGTGGAGGACCTCGCCGACGCGCTGGGGGCCGCCGTCGGGGCGACGCGCGACGTCACCGACGAGGGCTGGATGCCGCACGAGACGATGGTGGGCCAGACGGGCGTCACGATCTCCCCGCGCCTCTACGTGGGCGCCGGGGTGTCCGGGGCGATCCACCACCGCGGCGGGATGCAGGCGTCGGGCACGGTGGTGGCGGTCAACACCGACCCGGACGCCCCGATCTTCGAGTTCGCGGACTTCGGCGTGGTCGGCGACATCGCCGACGTGCTGCCGCAGGCGGCCGACGAGATCCGGCGCCTGCGCGCGCAGGACTGAGACCCCCGGCGCACCGCGCCCGGTGCACCGCGCCCGGCGCTCGGGCGCCGGCCGCTCAGAGCCGCTCGAGCCAGTCCAGCGCGGCCACGGCCTGCGCGAGCTGGAACGCCCGCAGGTTGGGGATGCCGTGGGGCGCCGGCTGCACCGCCGCCTGGACGAAGAACCCGGTGAGCCCGACGAGCACCGCGCGCACGGCGTCGCGGTCGGCGTCGGCGGCGTTCGGGTGCGACCAGAAGAGCCGGTCCGGGTCGCCGCCCTGCTGCATCGCGATGCTCGGCATGGTCGCGAGGAGGTCCCACCAGCGCACCCCGTCCCGGGCGGCGTGGGGCCAGTCGATGATCCAGACGCGAGGGTCCGGCGCGGTCGCGAGCATCACGTTGTCGGCGCGGAAGTCGCCGTGCACGAGGGTGGTGCCCGCGCTGGCGGCGACGGCGACCGGTGCCAGGGACGCCCACACCTCGATCGAGGCGCGCAGCACCTCGCCGTGGGCGCCGACCGCGCGGGCCGCGGCGTCGACGTCGGCGCCGTCGGCCAGCAGCCGCTCCCAGCCGCCGGCGAGATAGGCCATCGCGTCCGTCAGCGCCGGCAGCGCGCGGGGCGCCGGCGTCCCGACCTCGGCCAGGTCGGTGAGCGCCCCGAGGGCCCTGGCCAGCTCGGCGGGCCGCCACGGCAGGTCCGGTGCGCGGCCGTCGACCGGTTGCAGGCCGAGGATCACCCAGGTGCCGTCGTCGTCGTGCCACCACAGGTGGGGGGCGTTGACCTGCGGGGGCAGCGTCGCCGCCACGGCGATCTCGCGCCGGGCCAGCTGCGGAGCGTCGGCGTTCTGCTCGGGGGAGACGGCCTTGACGAACACCTGCGTGCCGTTGCCGAGGCCCAGCAGGGCCGCGTAGCCGGGCGAGAACCCGCTGGTCGCGCTGGTCTCGCTCACGACGTCCGCGCCCGCGAGGTCGGCGATCCGGGTGCGGACCTCTCGCGGCAGGTCCGCCCAGTGCAGGCGCGAGCCACTGAAGGCCAGCGGCGCCGTCGTCACGGGAGCCGATTGTGCCAGGTCCGTGATCGACGGGCGGCGCCGTTGGTCCCCGGGCGCGGGGCGGCGGGTGCGGGCGTTCGTAGACTCCGCCGCATGGGGACGGGCCAGGGCGAGCGCACGGTCTACCTGGACCACGCGGCGACCACGCCGATGCGCGCGAGCGCCCTGGCCGCGTTCGCCGCGCTCGCGGATCCCGGCGCGGGGCTCGGCAACCCCTCCTCCGTGCACGGGGCGGGCCGTGCCGCGCGCCGGGCTGCGGAGGAGGCGCGCGAGCTCCTCGCGGCGCGGCTGGGCGCCCACCCGACCGAGGTCGTCCTCACCGGCGGCGGGACCGAGGCGGACAACCTCGCCGTGGTGGGGATGTACCGGGCCCGGCGGGCGGCGGACCCGGGCCGGCGGCGCGTCCTCGTGACGGCCGTCGAGCACCACGCGGTCCTCGACCCCGCCACCGCGCTCGCCCGCGAGGGGGCGCAGGTCGTGCTGCTGCCGGTGGATGCCCACGGCCGCACCGACCTCGACGCGCTCGCGACCGAGCTCGGCTCGTCGGCCGGCGCCACGGCGCTCGTCAGCGTGATGTGGGCGAACAACGAGGTCGGCACCGTCCAGCCCGTGGCCGACGTCGTCGCCCTCGCGAGCGCCCACGGCGTGCCCGTGCACAGCGACGCCGTGCAGGCGGTCGGGGCGCTCGACGTCTCGTTCGCCGGGTCCGGCCTGACGGCCCTCACCGTGTCCGCGCACAAGGTCGGGGGACCGGTCGGCGTGGGCGCCCTGCTCGTGCGTCGCGAGGCGGGGATCGAGCCGCTCGCGCGCGGGGGCGGCCAGGAGCGGGGCCTGCGGCCCGGCACCGTGCCGGCGGCGCTCGCGGCCGCCTTCGCCACCGCCGTCGACGAGGCGGTACGGGAACGGCCCGCCGAGGTCGTCCGCGTCGCCGGGCTGCGCGACGCGCTCGTCGCCGGCG
>JAEZAR010000308.1 GCA_023430425.1 Actinomycetes bacterium
GGGTGGCGCCTCGTCCTCGCGACGGACGGGCCCGGGCCCGCGCAGCGGATGGTGGAGCAGCTCGCCGCGCTCGAGGTGCCGGCGCGGAAGGTGACGGGCCTGCCGGAGGCGCCGGAACCCGGCGTCGTGCTCGTCGTGCCCGCGCCGGTCGGCCGGGGCTTCGTCGCGGAGACCCTGCGCCTGGCCGTCTTCACCGAGAGCGACCTGACGGGCCGGGCGGGTGCGTCCACCCGGGACATGCGGGGCCTGCCCGCCCGGAGGCGCAACGTCGTCGACCCGCTGGCGCTGCGCCCGGGCGACTACGTGGTCCACGAGCAGCACGGCGTGGGGCGCTTCGTGGAGCTCACCGCGCGCACGATCAAGGCCGGACCCGCCGCCGGCACGCGCGAGTACCTCGTCATCGAGTACGCCGCGAGCAAGCGCGGTCAGCCCGGGGACCGCCTGTACGTGCCCACGGACCAGCTGGACCAGGTCACCCGGTACGTCGGTGGGGAAGCTCCCGCGCTCAACCGGATGGGCGGCTCGGACTGGGCGAAGACCAAGGGTCGCGCCCGCAAGGCGGTGCGGGAGATCGCGGCCGAGCTCATCCGGCTCTACTCGGCGCGGATGGCCACGCCCGGCCATGCGTTCGGTCCGGACACGCCGTGGCAGGCCGAGCTCGAGGACGCGTTCGCCTACGTGGAGACGCCGGACCAGCTCGCCACGATCGACGAGGTCAAGGCGGACATGGCCAAGCCCGTGCCGATGGACCGCCTCATCTGCGGCGACGTCGGCTACGGGAAGACCGAGATCGCGGTCCGGGCGGCCTTCAAGGCGGTCCAGGACGGCAAGCAGGTCGCCGTGCTCGTCCCGACGACGCTGCTCGTCCAGCAGCACTTCGACACGTTCTCCGAGCGGTACGCGCCGTTCCCCGTGACCGTCCGGGCGCTCTCGCGGTTCCAGACCGACGCCGAGGCGAAGGCGGTCGTCGACGGGATCGCGGACGGGAGCGTCGACGTCGTCATCGGCACCCACCGCCTGCTCACCGGGCAGGTGCGGTTCAAGGACCTCGGGCTGGTCGTCGTCGACGAGGAGCAGCGGTTCGGCGTCGAGCACAAGGAGACCCTCAAGCAGCTGCGCACGGACGTGGACGTGCTCGCGATGAGCGCCACCCCCATCCCGCGCACGCTGGAGATGGCGGTGACCGGCATCCGCGAGATGTCGACGCTGGCGACCCCGCCCGAGGAGCGGCACCCCGTGCTGACCTTCGTCGGTGCCTACGACGAGAAGCAGGTGGTCGCCGCGATCCGGCGCGAGCTGCTGCGCGAGGGGCAGGTCTTCTACGTCCACAACAAGGTCGCCTCGATCGGCCGGGCCGCGGCGCGCCTCGCCGAGCTGGTGCCCGAGGCGCGCGTCGCCGTCGCGCACGGCCAGATGGGCGAGCACCAGCTCGAGCAGGTGATCGTCGACTTCTGGGAGAAGCGGTTCGACGTGCTCGTCTGCACGACGATCGTGGAGACCGGCCTGGACATCTCGAACGCGAACACGCTCATCCTCGAGCGCGCCGACCTCCTCGGGCTCTCCCAGCTCCACCAGCTCCGCGGCCGCGTCGGCCGGGGTCGCGAGCGGGCCTACGCGTACTTCATGTACCCCCCGGACCGGCCGCTGACCGAGACGGCGCACGACCGGCTCGCCACCATGGCCGCGAACACCGACCTGGGCGCGGGCATGCAGATCGCGCTCAAGGACCTGGAGATCCGGGGTGCGGGCAACCTGCTGGGCGGGGAGCAGTCGGGCCACATCGCGGGCGTGGGCTTCGACCTGTACGTGCGGATGGTCGCCGACGCCGTCGCCGCCTTCCGCGGCGAGGCCGAGGAACGGCCCGCCGAGGTGACGATCGAGCTGCCGGTGGACGCCCACGTGCCCCACGACTTCATCGCGCACGAGCGCCTGCGACTGGAGGCGTACCGCAAGATCGCCGACGCGGCCACGCCGACCGCGCTCGAGGAGGTCCGGGCCGAGCTCACCGACAGGTACGGCGCGCTGCCGGAGCCGGTCGAGAACCTGCTGGCGGTCGCGGAGTTCCGCAACGTCGCGCGGGCGGCGGGGCTGACGGACGTCACCACCCAGGGCCGGTACGTGCGGTTCGCCCAGGTCGAGCTCGCCGAGTCGGCGACGCTGCGCCTGACACGCCTGTACCCGGGCACCGTCCTCAAGCCGGCGATCCGCACGGTCCTCGTGCCGTTCCCGACGACCGCGCGGGTCGGCGGGCGTCCGCTGGCGGGACGGGAGGTGCTGGCCTGGGCGCGCGAGCTCGTCGACACGGTGATCGCTCCGCCGACGCCCGCGCCCGCGACGGCGTCGGCGGCAGGCGGGTGACCACCGGTCGCCTAGCATGGGCGGCGCAGTCGAGGCCTGAGGAGGACGAGTGAGGGCTCGCAGGATGCTCGCGGCCGCCGCGCTGGTGGCCGCCGCCGTGACGTCGACCGCGTGCTCCGCGCCCCCCGGGGCGGCCGCGGTGGTCGACGGGCGCCGGATCGACGCGGACGCGGTGTCGGTCGCGACCGACCAGCTGCGCGACCTCCTCCAGGGGCCGACGGGCGCCACGCTGCCCGAGCCCACGGTGCTCCAGCTCCTCATCGACGCGCCGTTCTTCATCGACGCGGCCGAGGAGGCCGGCGTCGGGATCAGCGCCGAGGAGGCGCGCAGCGAGATGGACGCCAACCTGCGCGCGCGCGAGATCGAGCCCCCGGACTGGTCGCCGGAGAGCATCGACGTCGCGCGGTACGTCCTCGTCCTCAGCGCGCTCGGCGGCCTCGACGACGAGGGTGAGGCGCGTGCCGGCGCGGAGGCGGCGGCGCGCGCGGCCGACGTGCGCGTGAACCCCCGCTACGGCGAGCGTGACGCGACCACGGGGTTCATCGAGGACGCGACGCCGGCCTGGCTCGTCGACGGCGCCACGGCCGGGGCTGCAGCCGGCTCGTGAGCGCCGTCGCCCCCGACGCGGTGCCCGACCCCGTCGGGGCCCTCGCGGACCTGGTCGCCGTCATGGACCGGCTCCGCTCCCCGGGCGGGTGCCCGTGGGACGCCGAGCAGACCCACGCCTCCCTCCTGCCGTACGCGGTCGAGGAGGTCTTCGAGGTCGTCGAGGCGGTGGAGGACGGCGACCGGGCCGCGCTGCGCGAGGAGCTCGGTGACCTGCTGCTCCAGGTGGTGTTCCACGCCCGCGTGGCGCAGGAGCACCCGACGGACCCGTTCGGCATCGAGGAGGTCGCCGCGGGCATCGCAACCAAGCTTCGCGCCCGCCACCCGCACGTGTTCGCCGGGGCGCAGGTCGACGAGTCGGACCTGCACCGTCGCTGGGACGAGGCGAAGAAGGCGGAGAAGGCGCGGGCGTCCGCGCTCGACGGGATCCCGCGCGGGATGCCGGCGCTCGCGCGCGCGGAGAAGGTGGTCTCGCGGGCGCGTCGAGGCGGTCTGCCCGTGGACGAGGTGGCGGCCCGGGTCGTCGGCGCCGTGGAGGAGCCGGGCTCCTCGGGCGAGCCGGCTCCCGCCGAGGAGCCGGGCTCCTCGGGCGAGCCGGCCCCGGCCGGGGAC
>JAEZAR010000176.1 GCA_023430425.1 Actinomycetes bacterium
GCGCCAGTCGACGGGGTGCGCGCCCTGGCGCTCGAGCGAGTCGTTGACGCGGGAGAACGGGCGCGAGCCGAAGAACCCCCGGTCGGCGGACATGGGGCTGGGGTGCGCGCTGGCGACCACGGGGACGCCGCGGAGCGCGGGCGCGAGCTGCTGCGCGTCACGCCCCCACAGCAGGGCCACGAGCGGGCCGCCGCGCTCGACGAGCGCCGCCACCGCGCGGTCGGTGACCTCCTGCCAGCCCAGGTGCCGGTGCGACCCGGGCTCGCCCTCGCGCACGGTCAGCACCCGGTTGAGCAGCAGGACACCCTGCTCCGCCCAACCGGTGAGGTCCCCTGTGGGGCCGGGGTTGCCGCCGACGTCGTCCGTGAGCTCCCGGTAGATGTTCTGCAGGGAGCGGGGCAGCGGCCGGACGTGCGGCGCCACGGAGAACGAGAGCCCGACCGGGTGCCCGCGGGTGGGGTACGGGTCCTGCCCGACGACGAGCACGCGCACCTCGGCCAGGGGCCGGTGGAACGCGCGGAGGACCAGGTCCGGCGCGGGCAGGTACCGGTGGCCGCCGGCGACCTCGGCCCGCAGGGCGTCGCCGATGGCTCGCAGGCGAGGCTCGACGGGGGCCAGTGCGGCCGCCCAGTCGGGCGCGACGAGCTGGTCCAGGGGCAGGCGCGGCACGCAGGGAGGGTAGCGCCGGCGTCGGGCGTCGGGCGTCGGGCGTCGGGCGCCGGGCGTCGGGCGGGTGCGGGGCGGGGCCCGGGACCTGGGCCTAATGACACCCGTGTCATTCCGCGACTACCATGGCTGCGGTGGCCCGTCCGGTCCCGGCACAGCCGGGCAGGACGGCCCCGACAGGCGGGGCGGCACCCGGAGCGCCCAGCAGCAGCACGGATGACCAAGCAGGACCCAGCAGGACCCAGCCAGCACGGAGGACGACGCATGGACAGCCCGCTCGCCGCAGTGGCCACCCCCCGGCCCGCGGCCGGCCTGTCGGACCGGGACCAGCAGATCCTCGGCTTCGAGCGGCAGTGGTGGAAGTACGCCGGGGCCAAGGAGCAGGCGATCCGCGAGCTGTTCGGGATGTCCGCGACGCGGTACTACCAGGTGCTCAACGCCCTCATCGACTCGCCGGCCGCGCTCGCGCACGACCCGATGCTCATCAAGCGGCTCCGGCGCATGCGGACCTCGCGTCAGCGCGCCCGTACCGCGCGCCGCCTCGGCATCGAGGCCTGAGCCCGGACGGCGCACGCTAGCCTGTCCGCCGTGAAGCCGGGCGCCTACTCTTACCCCCCCGACGAGTTCGACGCCGCGGCACGTTCCGGCGGTCCGCGCGGGGTGCACCGCGCGACCCGCTCCCGGTGGAGCAGGTGGTGGCCCTTCCTGCTCGTGCTCGTCGTCTTCCCGGCGCTCGCGTACGGAGCGGTGACGGTGCTGTCGGACTGGGACGGGCTGCCCGGCGGCGGCACGGGCGCCGAGGACCCCGGCGACGCCGCCGAGGAGCCGACCGACGAGACGGCGGGGCCGACCGACCCGGCCGACCCGGCGGCGACCCCGTCGCCGACGCCGGAGCCCACGCCGGAGCCGCCGCCCCCGCCGCCCGCGGACCCGGCCCGTCAGGTCGACGTCTTCAACGCCACCAACCGGTCGGGGCTGGCCGGGAACGCCGCAGAGCGGCTCGAGGACGCCGGCTTCACCGACGTGTCGGCGCTGAACTGGGACGGGGACGACCCGGCTGCCTCGGTGGTCTACTACGGCGCCCCGACGGACGTGACGACGGCGCAGCTCGTCGGCTCCACCCTCGGGATCGCCCAGGTGGTCCAGGACGCCGCGCTCGCGCCGGACGGCATCGTCGTCGTCCTCGCGGCGGACTTCGTCGTCGTCTGAGCGCGCCGCCGCCCTGCCCGGCGCCCCGGCGCGCCCACGCCGCCCGCCGGGCGCCTTGCACTCGGCACCCTCGAGTGCCAATAATCGCCTTAGCACTCTCGACACGAGAGTGACAGCAGCAACCGGCCGCCGGTGAGGGTCGGGACGCGACGGGACGTGACCGCCGCAGCCCGGCCCGTCCGTCGCGGGCACCTCGGCCGCCTGTCCGCCACACACGGAGGATCCATCCGAATGGCCAAGATCATCGCGTTCGACGAGGACGCCCGTCGCGGTATGGAGCGGGGCATGAACGCCCTGGCCGACGCCGTGAAGGTGACCCTCGGTCCGAAGGGGCGCAATGTCGTCCTGGAGAAGAAGTGGGGCGCCCCCACGATCACCAACGACGGCGTCTCGATCGCCAAGGAGATCGAGCTCGAGGAGCCCTTCGAGAAGATCGGTGCCGAGCTCGTCAAGGAGGTCGCGAAGAAGACCGACGACGTCGCCGGTGACGGCACGACGACCGCGACGGTCCTCGCCCAGGCCCTCGTCAAGGAGGGGCTGCGCAACGTCGCCGCCGGCGCCAACCCGATCGCCCTCAAGCGCGGCATCGAGAAGGCCGTCGAGGCGGTCACCGCGGCGCTCCTGGCCAACGCCAAGGACGTCGAGACGAAGGAGGAGATCGCCGCCACCGCCGCCATCTCCGCCGGCGACACCGCCATCGGCGAGCTCATCGCCGAGGCCATGGACAAGGTCGGCAACGAGGGCGTCATCACCGTCGAGGAGTCGAGCGCGCTCGGCCTCGAGCTCGAGCTCACCGAGGGCATGCGCTTCGACAAGGGCTTCCTGTCGGCCTACTTCGTGACCGACCCGGAGCGCCAGGAGGCCGTCCTCGAGGACGCCTACGTGCTGCTCGTCGAGTCCAAGATC
>JAEZAR010000418.1 GCA_023430425.1 Actinomycetes bacterium
GTGCTGGACGCGGGGCCCGGGCGGGCCCTGCTGCGCGACGCCGCCGCGCGAGCCCGGGACGACGCGGCGGGCGCGCTGCGGCCCTGAGCGGGTACGACCGGCCCCTGACCAGCGCCGATCCGGGCGCAACATGGCCGGCCACGTTGCCTCCCGGCCGTCGGGCTCGCTAGGTTCGACCCGTCCGCCAAGCCCGCTTCGAAGTAGGTGACCTCGCGTGGCCCTTCCACCGCTGACCCCGGAACAGCGTGCTGCCGCACTCGAGAAGGCCGCCGCCGCGCGGCAGGCCCGTGCGGAGGTGAAGAACCGCCTCAAGTACTCCCAGGGTTCGCTGGCCGAGGTCCTCGAGCAGGCCAAGACGGACGACGTCCTCGGCAAGCTCAAGGTCTCGGCGCTGCTCGAGTCCCTGCCGGGCATCGGCAAGATCAAGGCCCGCGCGATCATGGCCGAGATCGGGATCTCGGAGACGCGGCGGCTGCGCGGCCTCGGGCCCCACCAGTCGCAGGCGCTCGTCGAGCGCTTCGGCTGAGACGGGCGCGCCGGTGACCCAGGCGGCACCGGCCGACGGGGACGCGACGACAGACCCCACGGCCGCCGTGGGCGTCCGACCGGACCGTGCGGCGGCGCCGTCGGCCCCGTCGCGCCTCACGGTCCTGGCGGGCCCCACCGCCGTCGGCAAGGGCACGGTCTCCGCCGACATCCGCGCGCGGTACCCGCAGGTGTGGCTCTCGGTCTCGGCGACCACCCGACCGCCCCGACCGGGGGAGATCGACGGCGTCCACTACCACTTCGTCGACGAGGCCACCTTCGACGCCATGGCGAGCGCCGGGGAGTTCCTCGAGTGGGCGGTCGTCCACGGCCGGCACCGCTACGGCACCCCGGCCGCGCCCGTCCTCGCGCGGCTGGCCCAGGGCCGCCCCGCGCTCCTGGAGATCGACCTGGCGGGCGCGCGGCAGGTGCGCGCCGCGATGCCCGGGGCGCGCCTCGTGTTCCTCGCCCCGCCGTCGCTGGACGAGCTGGTGCGGCGTCTTGTGGGCCGGGGCACGGAGGGCGAGGCCGAGCGGCGCCGCCGCCTCGCGACCGCCGAGGTCGAGATGGCGGCCGAGGCGGAGTTCGACCACGTGATCGTCAACGACGACGTGCACCGGGCCACCGACGAGCTGGTCACCCTGATGGGCCTGGTCGCGGGCGGGTGGCGCGCCGGTGACGAGCGGGTGACGGGGTAGACTCGGGCGCCGTACGTGCCGTAGGTACGACACCGCCCGGGCCGCGTCACGCGGCCACGGCCGCCCGATCGTCGCCCCCGCGGCGCCCCACCCGAGCAGGAAGTGCGCACATGTCCGGAACCGTCGCGTCGCCCGAGGGCATCACCGACCCGCCCATCGACGAGCTGCTCACGGCAGCCGAGTCCAAGTACGCGCTCGTGATCTACGCGGCCAAGCGGGCGCGCCAGATCAACGCCTACTACAGCCAGCTCAACGAGGGCCTGCTCGAGTACGTCGGGCCCCTCGTCGAGGCGCGCCACCAGGAGAAGCCGCTCTCCATCGCGCTGCGTGAGATCAACGCCGGTCTGCTGACGGTCCGCCCGTCGGACGACTGAGCCCGCGTCCGTGCGCGTCCTGCTCGGCGTCGGCGGGGGGATCGCCGCGTACAAGGCGGCGGTGCTGCTGCGCCTGCTCACCGAGTCGGGCCACGACGTGCGCGTGGTCCCCACGCGGGCCGCGCTGGAGTTCGTCGGCGCGGCGACGTGGGAGGCCCTGTCCGGGCACCGGGTGACGACCGACGTCTTCGACGACGTCCCCGGGGTCGAGCACGTCCGCCTGGGACAGACCGCGGACCTGGTCGTCGTCGCGCCGGCGACGGCCGACCTGCTCGCGCGGGCCGCGGCCGGGATCGCCGACGACCTCCTCACGGCCTCCCTCCTGGTCGCCCGGTGCCCGGTGCTCGTCGCGCCGGCGATGCACACGGAGATGTGGACCCACCCGGCCACGCAGGCCAACGTCGCGACCCTGCGCTCCCGCGGGGTGCACGTCCTCGAGCCCGCCTCCGGGCGCCTCACCGGGTCCGACTCCGGGCCGGGCCGGCTGCCCGAGCCGGACGAGATCGCCGCGGCCGCGCTCGCGCTGGTCGGGCCCTCGGACCTGGCCGGCCGGCGCGTGGTCGTGTCCGCGGGCGGCACGCGCGAGCCCGTCGACCCGGTGCGGTTCCTCGGCAACCGCTCGACCGGCCGCCAGGGGGTCGCCCTCGCGCGGGCAGCCGCGCGCCGTGGCGCGGACGTCGTGCTCGTCGCGGCCAACATCTCCGTCCCCGTGCCCCCGGGGGTGCGCGTGCGCCCGGTGGAGACGACGGCGGAGCTGGCCGCCGCCGTCCGGGTCGAGGCGAAGGCCGCGGACGTGGTCGTCATGGCCGCCGCGGTGGCCGACTTCCGGCCCGCGGCGCCCGCCGAGCACAAGATCAAGAAGACGTCGGGCGACCCTGCGCCGATCGCGCTGACCCGCACGCCCGACGTGCTCACCGGGCTGGTCACCGACCCGCCCCGCCCCGGTCTCGTCGTCGTGGGGTTCGCAGCCGAGACGGGGGACGACGCCGGGGACGTCCTGGCCCACGGGCGGGACAAGGCGCGGCGCAAGGGCGCCGACCTGCTCGTCCTCAACCCGGTGGGCGAGGGGCGCGGGTTCGCCGTCGAGCACAACGAGGTGACCCTCCTGGACCGCGCGGGCGAGGTCGTCGCGACCGCGGCCGGCACCAAGGACGAGGTCGCGGACGCCGTCTGGGACGCCGTGGTCGGCCTGCTGGGCGTGGACGGCTGAGCTGGACCACTCCCGCCGGTGGCTACGCTGACGCCCATGACCGCAGCGCGCCTCTTCACCTCGGAGTCCGTCACCGAGGGGCACCCCGACAAGGTCTGCGACCAGATCTCCGACGCCATCCTCGACGCGATGATCGCCCAGGACCCGGGCGCCCGGGTCGCTGTCGAGACCATGGTCACCACGGGTCTGGTGCACGTGGCCGGGGAGGTGACCACGGAGGCGTACGTCGAGATCCCGCAGGTCGTCCGGCAGGTCCTCAACCGCATCGGGTACACGTCCTCGGACATCGGGTTCGACGCGCACTCGTGCGGTGTGTCCGTCTCGATCGGGCAGCAGTCGCCGGACATCGCCGCCGGTGTGGACAAGGCGTGGGAGATCCGGCACGACGCGCACGACGACGACCCGCTCGACCTGCAGGGCGCGGGCGACCAGGGCCTGATGTTCGGCTACGCGTGCGACGACACCCCCTCGCTCATGCCGCTGCCGATCTGGATCGCGCACCGGCTGGCCGAGCGGCTCGCACTCGTCCGCAAGGAGGGGACGCTGGGCTACCTGCGTCCCGACGGCAAGACGCAGGTCACCATCGCCTACGAGGGCGACCGGCCGGTGCACGTGGAGACGGTCGTGGTGTCCGCGCAGCACGAGCCCGACACCTCCCTCGAGGGCCGGCTCGCCCCCGACGTCGCCGAGCACGTCGTGGCGCCGGTGCTCGCCGAGCTCGACCTCGACGCGACCGGTCACCGGCTCCTCGTCAACCCCACGGGCACGTTTGTCATCGGCGGCCCGATGGGCGACGCCGGGCTCACCGGTCGCAAGATCATCGTGGACACCTACGGGGGCATGGCGCGGCACGGCGGCGGCGCGTTCAGCGGCAAGGACCCCTCGAAGGTCGACCGCTCGGCGGCCTACGCGATGCGCTGGGTCGCCAAGAACGTCGTGGCGGCCGGCCTCGCGAAGCGCTGCGAGGTGCAGGTCGCGTACGCGATCGGCGCGGCGCACCCGGTGGGGCTGTACGTCGAGACCTTCGGCACGGGCGCGGTCCCGGTGGACCGCCTCACGGCGGCGATCCGCGAGGTGTTCGACCTGCGTCCTGCCGCGATCGTGCGCGACCTGGACCTGCTCCGGCCCATCTACGCCCGGACCGCGGCGTACGGCCACTTCGGGCGCGAGGTGGCGGACTTCACCTGGGAGCGCACCGACCGGGTCCTCGACCTGCACGCCGCACTCGGCTGAGCCGGACGCCGGCGCGGTCAGCCGGTCAGCCGGTCGCCGGTCGAGGGGGCCGGCCGGGCCGGCCCGTGACGCGGGCAGGGGCCTGGGTGGTGGCGTGGTCGGCGGCTCGTGGTGGGATGACGACGTGACGATCGACCAGCCGACGCTCGCCGGGCTCACGCCGCGGCGTCGCCGTGCCCGGTCGCCCGAGCCCCCCGCCGAGCACCTGCCGGTGGCGCACGTCGTGGTGGACCGCCCGCAGGCCCACCTCGACCGGGTCTTCGACTACGTCGTGCCGGCCGGCCTCGCCGACGCCGCGCAGCCGGGGGTCCGCGTCCGCGTCCGGTTCGGCGGGCAGGACGTCGACGGGTTCTGCGTCGGCCGCTCGGCGGGTTCCGAGCACGACCTGCAGCCCGTGCGCCGGGTCGTCTCCCCGGAGCCGGTCCTCACGCCGCAGGTGCTCGCGCTCGCCCGCGCCGTGGCCGACAGGTGGGTCGGCACGCTGCCGGACGTCCTGCGCCTGGCGGTGCCGCCGCGGCACGCCCGCGCCGAGGCGGAG
>JAEZAR010000057.1 GCA_023430425.1 Actinomycetes bacterium
GCGTTGGTCGGGCCCACCGTCACCGTCCTGGAGGACCACCGTGCGGTGCGCGAGGCCGCTGGGCTCGCCACCGAGCCGGTGGTCCGCCGTGCCGCGCGGCCGGCGTCCACAGCGCCCGCCGACGCGCGGGCGTCCACGGCCTGAGAGGTCGCTCCGTCCCGGCTCGCCGTCGTGCGCCAATGCTGGCCGCCCTGGGCCGGAGCGACCGGCCCGACCCGAGGAGGGCCGATGAGCAGCAACGAGATCGTCACCACCGTCGTCGGCTGGGCGGCGACGGCGCCACGCGAGATCCAGGACGGACGGGTGCCGTACACGAGCTTCCGGCTCGCGTCGACGCCGCGGCACTTCGACCGCGCTCGCCAGGCGTGGGTGGAGGGGCGCACGGAGTGGTTCACGGTGAAGGTGTTCCGTGACCCGGCCCTCAACGTGGCGGGCTCGGTCCTCAAGGGCCAGCCCGTCGTGGTGCACGGGCGGTTGCGCACCGAGGAGTGGCTCGGCGAGCACGGGCCCCGGACGGGGCTCGTCATCGAGGCGAGCGCCCTCGGGCACGACCTCACGCGCGGGCGCTCGACCTTCGTGCGGGTGAGCCGGGTGGGCGGGTCAGCGGGCACCGACGGTGCCGGCGACGGCGAGGCCAGCCGGACCGGCGCGGGAACCGACCCGGCCGATCCGTGGGCCGTGGACGGTGCCCCCGGGGCCACCGGCCACGACGGGCCGGACGGCGAGGGTGAGGACGAGCACGCCGACGACGTCGGGGACGGGCCGGTCCGCGAGCACGAGGTGGAGCCCGACGGCGAGGTGCTCGCGCCGACGCCGTAGGCTGGCCGGTGCCCGCGGCGCCTCGGCGCCGGTCCGACACCGCCTGGGAGCAGAAGCAGAACGTGGCCGAGTTCATCTACACCATGTACAAGGCGCGCAAGGCGCACGGGGACAAGCTGATCCTCGACGACGTCTCCATGAGCTTCTACCCGGGCGCCAAGATCGGCATGGTCGGCCCCAACGGCGCCGGGAAGTCGACCATCCTGAAGATCATGGCCGGGTTGGACCAGCCGTCGAACGGTGAGGCACGCCTGTCCCCGGGCTACAGCGTCGGCATCCTGCTGCAGGAGCCGCCGCTGAACGAGGAGAAGACGGTCCTCGGCAACGTCGAGGAGGGCGTGGCCGACATCAAGGGCAAGCTCGACCGGTTCAACGAGATCTCGACGCTCATGGCCGAGCCGGACGCCGACTACGACGCCCTGCTGGCCGAGATGGGCGAGCTCCAGGAGGCCCTGGACCACGCCGACGCCTGGGACCTCGACGCCCAGCTCGAGCAGGCCATGGACGCCCTGCGGTGCCCGCCGCCGGACGCCGACGTGTCGGTGCTCTCCGGCGGCGAGCGCCGCCGCGTCGCCCTGTGCAAGCTGCTGCTCGAGAAGCCGGACCTGCTGCTGCTCGACGAGCCCACCAACCACCTGGACGCGGAGAGCGTCCAGTGGCTCGAGCAGCACCTCGCCAAGTACGAGGGCGCGGTCATCGCGGTCACCCACGACAGGTACTTCCTGGACAACGTCGCGCAGTGGATCGCCGAGGTGGACCGCGGCCGGCTCTACCCCTACGAGGGCAACTACTCGACGTACCTGGAGAAGAAGCAGGCGCGCCTGGAGGTCCAGGGCAAGAAGGACGCCAAGCTGGCCAAGCGCCTCAAGGACGAGCTCGAGTGGGTCCGCTCCTCGGCCAAGGGCCGCCAGACGAAGTCGCGGGCCCGCCTCGAGAGGTACGAGGAGATGGCCGCGGAGGCCGAGCGGACGCGCAAGCTCGACTTCGAGGAGATCCAGATCCCGCCCGGGCCGCGCCTGGGCAACGTCGTCATCGAGGCCAAGGACCTGCGCAAGGGCTTCGACGGTCGCGTGCTCATCGACGGGCTCTCGTTCACGCTGCCGCGCAACGGGATCGTCGGCGTCATCGGCCCGAACGGGGTCGGCAAGACGACCCTGTTCAAGACGATCGTGGGCCTCGAGCCCCTCGACGCCGGTGAGCTCAGGATCGGGGAGACCGTCAAGCTCTCCTACGTGGACCAGTCGCGCGGCGGCATCGCCCCCGACAAGACCCTGTTCCAGGTCGTCTCCGACGGCCTGGACTTCATCAAGGTCGGCAACGTCGAGATGCCCTCGCGCGCCTACGTGGCGTCCTTCGGCTTCAAGGGCCCCGACCAGCAGAAGCCCGCGGGCGTGCTCTCCGGTGGCGAGCGGAACCGCCTCAACCTTGCGCTCACCCTCAAGCAGGGCGGGAACGTGCTGCTCCTGGACGAGCCCACGAACGACCTCGACGTGGAGACGCTCGGGTCGCTCGAGAACGCGCTCCTCGAGTTCCCGGGGTGCGCGGTCGTGGTGTCCCACGACCGGTGGTTCCTCGACCGCGTGGCGACGCACATCCTCGCCTACGAGGGCACCGAGGAGGACCCGGCCCGCTGGTTCTGGTTCGAGGGGAACTTCGCCTCCTACGAGGAGAACAAGGTGGCGCGCCTGGGCGTGGAGGCCGCCCGGCCGCACCGGGTGACCTACCGCAAGCTCACCCGCGACTGACGCGGCGCGGGCCGGGCCGGCCCGACCGCTGACGGGCCGGCCCGGCGAGACCGCTG
>JAEZAR010000127.1 GCA_023430425.1 Actinomycetes bacterium
TGACGTGGACCGTGACGTTCAGCGCCGCGGGCACCTACACGCTGCGGGTGACGGACGTCAGCGGTGCCCTGCTGGGTGACGAGGTCGTCACCGTCGCGGCGGCCCCCGGCGGCACCGGCACCGGCGGTGCGCTGAGCGACACGGGCTTCGAGGCCATGGAGCTCGCGCTCGGCGCAGGCGCCCTGATCCTCGCCGGCGGCGCCGCCATCGCCGTCGTCCGCCGCCGCCTGGACCTGAACCCGGCCTGACCCGCGCTGCCGGCGGACGAACCGGGTCGTCAGTCCACGGGTGCGCCCGGCCAGCGACGGGGCCGCGCCGGCGCGGGAGCGCCGTTGAGCAGCTCGTCGAAGGAGTCCGGGGGACCGTCGCCCGTCCGGTCGAACGCCGAGGACCGCCGGGGTCCGGCCGTGTGCTCACCCTCGGTCCCAGCCTGAGCCGCCTCGACGGGGGTGATCCTCGTGGCGGCGCGCGGGGAGCCGGCGGCTCGCCGACCCCGGGGCCGCCGACCCGACGGGGCCCGGCTCTCGTCCGACCCGTAGTACTGGTACGAGTACGCGTCGCCCTGCTTGCGCGCCAGGTGGTTGACGACCAGCCCGAGGGTCCGGGCGCCGACGGCCTCGAGGGAACCGAGGGCCTCGGAGAGCTGCTGGCGGTGCACGCGGTCCGCAGCCGCCACGACCAGCGCGCCGTCGACCTGCCGCGCCAGGATCGCCGCGTCGGTCACGGGCAGCAGCGGTGGCGTGTCGATGACGACGACGTCGTAGCGCGTCGAGAGCTCGCGGAGCACCCAGGCCATCGCCGCGGAGCCGGCCATCTCGCTGGGGTTCGGAGGCACCTGGCCCGAGGGCAGGACGTGCAGGCTCCCGCCGCCCCAGGGCTGGACGACGTCCCGGAGGTCCGCCCGCCCGATGAGTACCGTGGTGAGGCCGACGCTCCCCTCGACGCCCAAGTTCTCGGCGACCGACGGCCTGCGGAGGTCCGCGTCGACGAGGACGACGCGGCTGCCCGCGTCCGCGAGCGTGATCGCGAGGTTCGCAGCCACCGTGGACTTCCCCTCGCCGGGCAACGAGGACGTCACGACGATCGCGCGAAGGTGCTCGGCGACGTCGACGAACTGCAGGTTCGTCCTGAGTCGGCGGAAGGCCTCCGCCCGCGGGCTGTGCGGGTCGTCCTGGACGACCAGCGGGTTGGCCGGCGCCGCGTCGTCATGGGCGATGGTGGTCATCACGGACGCGGCCGTGAGCGCACGCACGTCGTCGACGGACCGCACGCGGGTGTCGAGGACCTCGCGCAGCACGGCGAGACCGAAGCCGAGGGCGAGGCCGAGAAGGAGTCCGAGCACCACGTTGAGCTTGAGGCTCGGTGCCGAGGGCTCGGTCGGAGCGCTGGCGGTCCGCACGGTGCTGATCTCGACGGGCGAGGGCCCGTCCTCGGGCTCCTCCAGCTCGGTGACCTGGCGCGCCAGGCTGTCTGCCGTCGCGTTGGCGATGTCGCTGGCAACCTGGGGGTCGCGATCCGAGGCGCGGATGTTGATGAGCGAGGTGTCCAGGGGCGAGTCGGCCGTGACGGCCTCGGCGAGGGTGTCCGGCGTCGTCGGGAGGTCGAGGTGCTCGATGACCGGGGTGAGCACGATCGGGGTGGTGACCAGGTCGGTGTAGGACTTCACCTGGCGGACGGTGAAGTTGCTGCCCTGGAGCAGGTCGGCCGTCGTGCTGCCCCCACGGACGGAGACGTACACCTGCGCGTGGGCCGTGTAGGTGGGGGGGGTCAGGAGGGTCATGACCACTGCCGCGGCCGCCGCGAGCGCCGTGAGGACCGCGATCGAGAGCCAGCGCTTGCGCACGATCGCCAGGTAGTCGCGAAGCTCCACCGCACCGTCCCCTCTGCCGCCGCCCAGCATCGCTCACACGAGCCGCGCGCCATCGTCTCACGGGCGAACCAGGACCCACGGGCGCGGTCTAGGACGTCGCGGCCCGGTGGACCCAGCGGCCGTGGGTAGTCTTGCCCGGACGCGGATGAGCACGCGAGAGGGATCGGTGGCGACCATGGGTGACGCCAGGGCGACCGCACCGGTCGAGGCACCGGCCTCCGGCGGACCCGCAACGCACGGCACCACGCGCGCCGAGCCGCGCTGGTGGCACGGCTACCTGACCCGGGTCGTCGTCACGGACACGGTGGCGGTCGGCGTGGGGGTCTTCGTGGCCTACGTCGTGCGCTTCGACGCGCGGGGGGACGTCCGGGTGAGCGGCGAGCTGTCCCCGACGTACCTGCTCGTCTCGGTGCTCCTCATGTGGGCCTGGATCTTCGCCCTGGTCGTGGGTCGGACCCAGGACCGCCGGCTGGTCGGGAGCGGTCCTGAGGAGTACCAGCGGGTCGCGACCATGACGTGGCGGGTGTTCGCGTCCGTCGCGGTCGTCGCCTACCTGCTGCGGATGGACATCGGTCGCGGCTACCTCGCGACCGCGTTCCCGCTCGGCCTCGTGCTCCTGCTCCTCGGGCGCTACTTCTGGCGCCAGCGGCTGCACCGGGCGCGCGAGCGCGGGGAGGCATGGAAGCACCTGCTCGTCGTGGGTCACCGGGGAAAGGTCGAGAGCTTCCTCGAGGAGCTCGCCCGCCGGCCCGCCTCCGGGTACCGGGCGGTGGGCGTCTGCGTGCCGCCCGGCGAGGAGGACGGTGGCCCGGTCGCGTCCCTCCCGGTCGTCGGGTCCGTGGAGGATGCCGCCGCCGTCGCACAGGACCTGCGCGTGGACACCGTCGCCGTCGTCGGGTCGGACAAGGTCTCGACCCAGACCGTGCGCCGGCTCGGGTGGGACCTCGAGGGCACCGGGGTCGACCTCGCTCTGGCCATGTCCCTGACGGACGTCGCGGGTCCACGCGTGCTCATGCAACCGGTGAGCGGGCTGCCTCTGGTGTACGTCGACGAGCCACGGTTCACCGGGCCGAGGTACCTGCTCAAGTCCGTCACGGACTGGCTGGCCGCGCTCGTCATCACCGTCCTGGTCTCACCGCTGCTGCTCGCGCTGGCCGTCGCCGTGAAGGTCACCAGCCCGGGCCCGGTCCTCTTCCGTCAGGAGCGCGTCGGTGTGCGCGGCAGAACCTTCGAGATGCTCAAGTTCCGCAGCATGGTCGTCGATGCTCACGAGCGGCTCGCTCAGGTGCTGGCCGCCGAGGGCGTGGCGGAGGTCGGGCCGTTCTACAAGCCGAGGAACGATCCTCGCCTGACGCGCATCGGCGGGGTGCTGCGCAGGTTCTCGCTCGACGAGCTGCCCCAGCTCTTCAACGTCCTCCGGGGCGAGATGTCCCTCGTCGGGCCGCGGCCCCAGATCGACGCGGAGGTCGCGCAGTACGACAGGCAGGCCGGGCGCAGGCTCCTGGTGAAGCCCGGGATGACGGGCTTGTGGCAGGTGTCCGGCCGGAACGACCTGCGACCGGAGGAAGGGATCCGTCTGGACGTGTACTACGTCGAGAACTGGAGCGTCTTCGGTGACGTGATCATCGTGGCGCGGACGCTGCGCGTCCTGCTCGGCGGCCAGGGGGCGTACTAGGCATGGCACCGCACCTGCGTGCAGGCCCGTCAGGACGCCACGGTGCGGCCTCGCACGTGCTCCTCGTCTCACCCGCGTTCTTCGGCTACGAGCGGTCCATCGAGGAGGAGTTCCGCGCCGCCGGCGCCGAGGTCACGTACGTCGACGAGCGGTTCTCGAACCACTGGACGGCCCGGGCGCTCGTGCGCCTGGCACCCGCGGTGGCCCGGCCGCTCACCCACCGGCACTTCCGTCGGGCCCTCGCCCGGCTCGGGGACCGTAGGGTCGACCTCGTCCTCATCATCAAGGGCGAGACCGTGCCCGAGTGGTTCCTCCGAGAGGTGATCCGGCGCAACCCGGCGGTCCGGACCGCGTACTACTCGTTCGACGCGAAGCCTGCGAAGGACAACGCCGACCGCCTCATCCCGCTGTGCGACGCTGCCTTCTCCTTCGACCGGGCCGACGTCGCAGCCGATCGGCGGCTCCAGTACAAGCCGCTGTTCGTCTCCCGCGCCTACACCCCGGGGGCGCACCACCGGGACCGCGGCGTCGCGATGGCCCACGTCGGCACGGTGAACCCGGAGCGCTACGCCCTCGTGACGGCGGTCGCGGCGGCGGTCGGGCCCGCGACGGTGCACCTGTACGCACCCGCACGCACGTACGTCACGCTCCGGCGTGTCGTCGATCCGCGCTTCCGGCGTATCGACCCGCGAGGCGTCAGCACGCGCAAGCTGGCGCCGGAGGAGGTGGCGGCTCGATTCCGTGAGGCGCGCGTGGTCGTCGACGTGCAGCAGTCGGGCCAGTCGGGGCTGACGATGCGGACGTTCGAGGCGCTCGCCAGCGGAGCTGCGCTCCTGACGACGAATCCCTCGGTCGCGGAGGAGGAGTTCTTCGACCCCTCACGGATCGCGATCGTCAGGCCGGACGACAGGCGAGCAGCGGTCGAGGCGGTGGCCAGGCTCGCGGCAGGGCACCTCGATGGCTCGCCTCCGCCCGGCTTCGAGGCGTACTCCCTGAGCCGGTGGGTCGCCGACTTCCTTGCCCTGCTCGACAGTCGGACCGAACGATCCCTCGGGAGGGGTGCCTCGTGAGGCTCGTGCTCGACGTGCTGGGAGCCCCGAGGGACTCCGGCGGGATGCGGCTCTTCGCCGAGGAGATCGTCAGGTCCTGGCTCGAGGAGTTCGAGGACGACGAGCTCGTCGTGATCGGAGGCTCGTGGATCAGGCGAGTGCTCGGCGACCTCCCACGACTCCGGACCTGGGTCGTCCCGGGAGAGGGGATCGTGGGTCGGGCGCTGGGTCAGCAGGTGGCACCCGCCGTCGGCTACTGGGTCACCCGCGCCGACGCCGTCCTCTCGGTGAGCCCCATCGTGTCGTCACTCGTCCCGCGAGCCGTCCGGTACTGCGTCGTGCACGACTGGCGACACCTGAAGAACCCGGGCGAGTTCGGGGGCGCGCAGCGGGCGTACCGCCGTCTGTGGCGCGCGTCGGTGCGGCGCGCGGCGGGCGTGGGCGTGATCTCACCCAAGACCCTGGAGGAGACGTCGGCGGTGGAGCCGAGGGCGCGGGTGGCGCTCACCGAGAACGGTCACGACCACCCGCGCCGGTGGGACGTCGACGTGCGGCGCGAGGACCCGGGACATCGGCTCGTGACGTTCGGTCACCACGTCAACAAGCGGCCGGAGCTCGTGGTCCGCGCCGTGGCCGGCCTCGGAACGGTCGAGGGTTGGTCGCTGACGGTCCTCGGGGCACGAGGGACCGAGGCGGAGCGCCTGCGCGAGCTGGCGGTGTCGCTGGGCGTGGCGGAGCAGGTCCGGCTCCCGGGCTTCGTCTCGACGACGGAGTACCGGGCCTTGGTCTCGACCTGCGACGTCGTCGTCATGGCCTCCACGGACGAGGGCTTCGGTCTACCCGTCGTCGAGGCCAAGTACTTCGGCATCCCGGTCGTGGCGACGTCGGACAGCGGGCTCGGCCACGTCCACGGGGCGACGGTCGAGCTGGCGCCGGCGACGCCCGAAGGGATCCGTGAAGCGCTCGAGCGCGTTCTCCGCGACGGAGGAGCCAGCCGACCGGGTCGTGCGGACGTCCGTTCCTGGCGCCAGACGTGTGCGGACCTTCGCGGCATGATCGCCGCTCGCCCCCCGACGTCCGGTGCGCCGGACGCGACCGGGGGACGCTCCTCGCGCCCGGCGGTGTCCTGAGTGCCTCGCGGATCGCAGCCGGCTCGTTCCTCGGTGACGGGGCGCGCGCGACCCTCCCCCTCGCGGCGGGGGCGGGTCGGTGAGATGAGGCGCGCCGCCGGTCCGTCGCCGGGGACGCCGCCCGGCGTGCCGGAGGTCCGACCGGTTCCCGTCACCATGCACTGGATCTGCTCGCCGGCCGGCCTCCTCTCGGTCGTCGCACTGCCGGCTGTGGCGTGGACCCTTCTGCTCCCCCCCGAGTCGTTCCCGGAGCTCTTCGGGCAACCGGCCTTCCTGGACGGCGAGCTCCGTCGGGCGGCGCTCGTCAACGTCGCCGTGCTCCTCGTCGCCTGCGCGGTGGGTGCTCCGCATCGCCTCGGGCGCGGGACGACCATCGAGCTGGACGGCCCACGGGCCAGGTGGCTCGACCAGGCCGTGCGCTCGCTCGCCTTCGTGACGTTCGCCGCCTACGCGATCTGGCTCGTGCTGGCGGTCGTGCGGGGGCTCCGTCTCTCCGCCGTGACCGCGCTCATCTCCGGCACCAGCGGATCGATGTACGTCCTCCGCCACGAGTACCTCCAGACCGTCGGTGGCGTCACGACGTGGATGCAGCTGGGGGCGGTCGTCGTACCGCTCGCCGTCCTGAGGGCGCGTGCCGGGATACGCCGTGCGCGCACCGTGGTCGTCCCTTTGGTGCTCCTGGCGCTTCTCCGGGCCGTGCTGAACAGCGAGCGGCTCGCCTTGATCGAGGTCGTCGGGAGCGGCCTCCTGGCGTATCTCGTCCTCCGACCGGAGCCGCCCCGCGTCCTCAGGGGAGCCCTGGGCAGTGCCCGGACGATCGTCGGCGCCTGGGTCGCCCTGTTCCTCCTGTTCGGGTTCTTCGAGTTCTTCCGTTCCTGGGCGACGGTCCGAGGCTCGTACCAGGGCTCCTTCTGGGCGTACAGCCAGAACCTGCTGCTGGGCTACTACGCGACGGCGCTGAACAACGCCGGCTTCGACCACTACCTCCTGGGGGCGTCGAGGCTCCCCTCGGCCCTCTTCGAGGGCGACGTCTACAGCGCCGTCTTCGGACCCTCCCCGATCGCGGGAGCCGCGAAGGTCTACGGCCTGGAGATCTACACGAACCGGTCGGGTGTGCTCACGCCGTACGTCGCGCTCGGTGCGATCGGCGGGGCGCTGCTCCTGGTGGTGGTCGGCATCGGCATGAACGCCCTGGCCCGTCGTGTTGCGCGTGGTGGGGTCGTGGCCCTTGCGGTCTACTGTGCCTCCTCCGTCGGGCTCCTGGAGATCGCCCGCATCTTCTACTACGGGTCGTCACGGTTCCTGCCGGTCGTCGCGGCTGCACTCGTGCTGTCGACGTGGTTCCGGATCGTGGAGAGCAGACCTCGATCCGACCGGTCGGACCCGGTCGTGGCCGCCGCGCGAGCGGGAGGGCCGGCGACCTGACGGGCGATCGAGGACCCTCGGGGTCCAGCGGAGGAGAACGATCACGGAGGAGGTCGATCATGGGCTCGCGTTCCGTTGTCCTCCTCAGCCACACCCACCGCCACGGGGACTTCGTCGTGGGGAGCCACCACCTGGCACGCGAGCTCGCCGGCATGGGGTGGCGGGTGGCCCACGTCTCGACGCCGTACTCGGTGCCGCATCGGCTCGCGGGGCGCGGGTCACGCGGGCGGCGGGAGGGTGCGGCCCGCGGCGCGACGCTGGCCGACGACGGGGTCGTCGACCTGGTCCCGGCCACCGTGCTCCCCGCTCCCGCGTGCTCGGTCCGCCGTCTGTCCCACCTGCTGGCGGACCTGGGGTTCGCCTCGCCCGACCTCGTCCTGCTCGACCAGCCGAAGCTGGCCCGGCTCGCGGACCGGCTCGGTGGCCGTGGGCCCGTCGTCTATCGTCCCACGGACCTGTACACCGGGCGGCTGGCGCGTCGAGCGCAGACCTCGGCCCTGCGTGTGGCGGACCTCGTCGTGGCGACCTCGACGCCGATCCTCGACGACATCGGTCCGCTCCGGGTACCGGCCATCTGCGTCGAGAACGGCGTCGAGTTCAGGCGGTTCGCCGGCGCAGCTCCGGCTGAGGGGAACGGAGTCGTCTACCTCGGCGCGCTCGACCATCGGTTCGCGTGGAGTGACCTCGCAGCGCTGGCCGCGGCCCACGAGGGCGTCCCGTTCCGGATCTACGGCCCCGTGCCGCGGGACGTGCCCCCGCTCCCCGGGAACGTGCTGCTGCTCGGTCCCGTCCCGTACGCGGACGTCCCGACGGTGCTGTCGACGGCGAGGGTCGGTCTGCTGCCCCTGACCGACCGCCCGGAGAACGCCGGGCGCAGTCCGATGAAGCTCTACGAGTACCTGGCAGCCGGACTGCACGTCCTCGCCTCGAGGACACCCGTCACCGGGCGCCTCGCTCCGGTGATCCACACGTACGGCACGCCGGACGAGGCGGCCGGACTCCTCGCCGGTCTGCTCCTGGCGCCGCGGAACACTGAGGGTCAGGTGGTGGCGCGCGAGCAGGACTGGGGCGTGAAGGCACGCGAGGTCGTCCGCTTCGCCCTCGGCACCGACGCCCAGCTGCTCTGACGTCACGACCGCCGGGAGGTGCGCGGCCGGATCGCGAGGGACGCCCGCGCGGTGGTGGGTTGCTCCGACGCTCAGCCCGTGTGGCGGGTCGGCGAGACAGGCTGCGAGGCCGCCAGCGCTCGGAGGGCCTCGATGTCCGCGGGTCCGTAGGTCCGGGCGAGGCAGCGATCCGTCCCGCCACCCTGGACGTTCGAGTGCAGAAGACCGAACGACTGGGTCATGGGTGTGGTCGGGAAGTGACGTGGTTCGTCACCGATCTGGTGCACGGGGTGATGGGTTCGCAGAGCGACCCAGCTGAGCCAGACGTCGTCGTTGACGGGGGTACGGTCCACGAATCGCCGTCCGAGGGCACGGAGCTGTTCCAGGAACGTCTCCGGATAGATGGCGCCGGACACGCCCGTCACGAACGCGAGGGCACTCGGGGCGCCCCCGAGCCAGGGCTGCCAGGAGCTGTAGGGCGCGAGTCCGGTCCCGTCGAGTCCGATCCGGTGGGCGCGGTAGCAGTGGATCTGGCCCGGAGCGGCGCGGTACGCGTCGAGCAGGTCGCGCAGCCAGGTACGCGGATAGAGCATGTCGTCGTCCCCTGTGGCGAGCGGGGACGTGAAGGGGCCGGTGTGGGCCTCCACGTAGGGGAAGTACTTCGTGTGCGGGCCGAAGTTCTCGGTGGACCTGATCTCCAGGCCCCGACGCACCAGGCGTTCCAGCGGTCGCCCGGGCCGTCGGAGGGTGACGGGGTCGTCGAGCCACAGGATCAGGCGTCCGGGACGCTCGAGCCCCCGCCCGATGGACTCGAGGGCGAGGTGAACGGACCTGGTCCGTCTCCCGTGGGTGGTCATCGACACGACGACCTCGGTCGCCGGGTCCACGACCGGGGACCTCGACACGACGTTCCGCAGGGCGAGCGCGAGGGCCTTCCCCCACGGCCGGGAGGGCCCACGTCGTCGCCGGAGCCGGTCGGCGAAGCCGCGGCCGCTCATCGACGTCCCACCTTGCGCACCTCCACGCCCATCCGGAGCAGCACCGCCAGATCCCCGCGCCGGATGCCGATGTAGGACTTGATCGGCGTCCCGAACCGGCTACGCATGAAGAGCAGGTTCATCCCGGAGCTCACCACGTTCCCGGCGACGGTAGCCCATGCGGCGCCGAGGGCGCCCAGGACCGGCGCGAGGGCTACGAGGAGCAGCAGGTTCACCGATGCAGCCGCGGCGAGCGACGTGCTGCGCAGCCCGGGCCGGCCGCGGCCGGCGAGGCCTGCACCCGCGATGCTGCCGGCTGTGCCGACGACCGAGCCGAGCAGGAGGACGAGCGTGACACCGACCGCACCCTCGAAGTCCTGCCCGAAGAGCAGCGGGAGCCCCACCGGCGTGAGCGCCGCCGTCATGAGCCCGGCGCTCAGGGTCACGACGCCGGTCGTCCGCGCAACGCGGGCGAGCCGCGCGTCGTCGCGGTGGGCGGACTCGGCGGCGAAGAGCACGTCGCGCACGGCGCCCGTGACGACGAGGGGGATCTCGCTCACGGCGACGGCGACGGCGTACAGCCCGAGCTCGTACACCGCGCTCAGGGGCGCGAGCAGGAACTGGTCGAGTCGCATGATCAGCACGCCGGCGAGGGAACCGATCCAGACGCGGCCTCCGTAGCCGAGCAGTCGGCGCGTGGGGCTGCGGTCGTCCGTCGCGTCACCGATCAGCACGCGCGGAGCACGCCGCGTCGTGAGCAGGCGCAGGTAGACCGTTCCGCCGACGAGCGGTGCGAGCGCGAGCACGGCTGTCGCGCTGGTCGGCGTGAGAGCACCCCCGACGGCGAGTCCGGCGATCCCCCCAGCCCGGACGGCGGACGCCAGGACGCGCTCACCGGCGATGAGGGGCCAACGATGCCGCCCGGCGGCATGACCCCGGACCACACCGAGGACGAGGGCGGGGAGGAGCGCGGCGCTCGCCATCCAGATCAAGGTGGCCAGTCCCGGGTCCCCCGTGCTCAGCCACGGTGTGGCCCAGCCGATGAGGCCGAGCGCGGCCGCGCCCGCCAGCGCCGTGAGAGCGACGGCCCGTCTCGTCACGCCCACGCGTCCGTGGCGTGCGACCTCGTACGTGACCGCCTCGGGGAGGCCCAAGGAGGCCAGGGCGGAGAAGAGCATCAGCGGAGCGACGCCCGCTGCGACCTGGCCTCGACCGTCGACCCCGAGGGCGTGCGCCAGGATCGGCGCCGTGGCCAGCGCGGCCAGCGGCGGTGCGCTGTTGCCCGCGACGGTCACGACGACGTTGCGCCGCAGGCCTCTCGGTCCGCCCGACGTGCCCGGCGAGACCGTCCGGGGACCCGGGACCGGGTGGTCCGCGGCCCCTGTCGACATGGCACCAGCGTGCCACGCCCCGGACGTCGGCCCGACGCCGGACACGGTCGGTCGCCCTGTGGCCGCCCGGCGTGAGATCGGTGGTCCACCGTCGCGACCATGAGACGGGTCTCGCCGGTGCGTGGGGGCCGCCCGCTAGGCTTGGCCAGCCCCCGCCCCCCGTCCAGTGAGGCCTCTATGCCGCGCGCGCTCATCACGGGCATCACCGGTCAGGACGGGCTGTACCTGGCGGAGCTGCTGCTCGCCAAGGGCTACGAGGTCTTCGGTCTCCTCCGCGGCCAGCACAACCCCAACCTGGCGACCGTGCGGGCGGTGGTCCCGGATGTGCAGCTCCTCGCCGGCGATCTGCTGGACGTCCCCACCCTCGTGCGAGCGCTCGAGTCGTCGCAACCGGACGAGGTCTACAACCTGGCCGCGATCTCCTACGTGGCGTACTCGTGGGCGCACCCGGTGCTCACGTCCGACGTGACGGGCAAGGGCGTCCTCCACCTGCTGGAGGCCATCCGCCTCTACTCACGCGGCGATCCCGCGCGGGTGCGCTTCTACCAGGCGTCGAGCTCGGAGATGTTCGGCAGGGCCCAGGAGGTCCCCCAACGCGAGACCACACTGCTGTGGCCGCGATCGCCTTACGGGGTCGCCAAGGTCTTCGGCCACTACACGACCATCACCTACCGCGAGGCCTACGGCATGCATGCCTCGTCCGGGATCATGTTCAACCACGAGTCACCGCGGCGCAGTCCGGAGTTCGTCACGCGGAAGATCTCGCGAGCCGTGGCACGGATCCATCTCGGCCTCCAGGAGGAGCTCGTCCTCGGTGATCTCGACGCCGAGCGGGACTGGGGATTCGCCGGCGACTACGTCGACGCGATGTGGCGCATGGTCCAGCAGGACCGGCCGGGTGACTACGTGATCGCGACGGGCGAGACCCATTCGGTCCGGGATTTGCTCGACGCCGCGTTCGCGGTCGTGGGAATGGACGACTGGGCGGCCTTCGTCCGCCAGGACCCACGCCTCATCCGCCCGGCCGAGGTCGGGCCGCTCGTCGGGGATCCGTCCAGAGCGCGCGCCGAGCTCGGCTGGGAGCCGAGGGTCGCCTTCCCGGAGCTGGTGCGGATGATGGTCGAGGCGGACGTCGCGGAGCAGCGGGCTGAGGTCGGGCGCTGACGCGCCCCGAGCGGGCGGACCCGCGCAGCGGGTGAAACCGGACGGTCCCGTCCTGTTCGCCCCTTCCCGCCGCTAGGGTGAACCGCCCCCTCCCCGCCGCGCCCCCGGGAGTCGTCCGTGCCTGCTGCCGTCCGCCGCCGCACCCGTGCCATGACCGGGCGGACCGCCGCCGTGGCCGCCCTCGTCGCCCTCACCGTCGCGGCCGGTCC
>JAEZAR010000143.1 GCA_023430425.1 Actinomycetes bacterium
CCGGGAGGCCGCCGGGAGGCCCGCGCCGACGCCCGCGCCGTCCCGCCCCGGCGCCGTGCGGAGCCCGGTCGGCCGCGCGACGGTAGCCTGGACGGTCGTGGCCACCGACTTCCCCACCGAGATCGCCGCCCTGCGCACGACGCTCGGCACCATCCGCGCCGTGAGCGACCCGGAGGCGCTGCGCGCCCGCATCGCGGAGCTCTCCGAGCAGGCCGCGGCGCCGGACCTCTGGGACGACCCCGAGGCGGCGCAGAAGGTCACCTCCGCGCTGTCGCACGCCCAGAACGAGCTCGAGCGCGTCGAGGACCTCGGGCGCCGCCTCGACGACCTCGAGGTCCTCGCGCAGATGGGCATGGACGCGGCCGAGGACGACCCGGAGCGCGCCACCACGCTGGCCGACGCCGAGGGCGAGCTGGAGGCCCTGCGCCGCGACCTCGGTGCGCTGGAGGTCCGCACGCTCCTCAACGGTGAGTACGACGCCCGCGAGGCGGTCGTGACCATCCGGGCCGGTGCGGGCGGGGTCGACGCCGCTGACTTCGCCGAGATGCTCCTGCGCATGTACCTGCGCTGGGCGGAGCGGCACGGCTTCGGCACCTCGGTGCTCGACACCTCCTACGCCGAGGAGGCCGGGATCAAGTCGGCCACCTTCGAGGTCAAGGTGCCCTACGCCTTCGGCAACCTGTCGGTCGAGGCCGGCACGCACCGCCTGGTGCGGATCTCCCCCTTCGACAACCAGGGCCGGCGCCAGACGTCCTTCGCGGCCGTCGAGGTGGTCCCCCTCATCGAGCAGACGGACCACGTCGAGATCCCCGAGAACGAGCTCAAGGTGGACGTCTTCCGGTCCTCGGGGCCAGGCGGCCAGTCCGTCAACACCACCGACTCGGCGGTGCGGATGACCCACGTCCCGACCGGGATCGTCGTGTCGATGCAGAACGAGAAGAGCCAGATCCAGAACCGGGCCGCCGCGCTGCGGGTGCTCCAGTCCCGCCTGCTCCTGCTGCGCCAGGAGGAGGAGCGCGCGCAGAAGAAGGAGCTGGCCGGGGACATCAAGGCGAGCTGGGGCGACCAGATGCGCTCCTACGTCCTCCAGCCCTACCAGATGGTCAAGGACCTGCGCACCGAGCACGAGGTCGGCAACCCCGCGGCGGTGTTCGACGGGGACATCGACGGCTTCATCGAGGCGGGCATCCGCTGGCGTCGTCGCCAGGCGCTCGCCGCGCAGCAGGACTAGGAGCAGGTCGGGCGCGCCGGGCGCGCCGGGCCGGCGCCGCAGGTCGCCACCGTTCGCGTGGGCGGCCCGCGGGCGAGACGCATCTCACCCGGCCACCCCCTGCCCGGCGGCGTGTCCCCCCCGACGGCGCCCGGCGCCGTGCCTACCCTCGCAAGCGGGTGCGACCGCGCCCCGGTGCCCCCCGGCCACCGCCCCGAGACCACGAGGACCTTGTGATCCGCTTCGAGGACGTCACCAAGGTCTACGCACGAGGCGCCCGACCGGCGCTGGACCGCGTGGACCTCGAGATCGAACGCGGGGAGTTCGTCTTCCTCGTCGGCGCCTCCGGCTCCGGCAAGTCGACCTTCCTGCGGCTGGTGCTGCGCGAGGAGCGCCCCACGGCGGGCCGCATCTTCGTCGCCGGCCGCGACCTGTCGGCGCTGTCCACCTGGAAGGTCCCGCACCTGCGGCGCCAGATCGGCACGGTGTTCCAGGACTTCCGGCTGCTGCCCACCAAGTCGGTCTTCGAGAACGTGGCGTTCGCCCTGCAGGTCATCGGCAAGCCGCGCCACCACATCCTCACCACCGTGCCGGACACGCTCGAGCTCGTGGGGCTCGGCGGCAAGGAGAAGCGCCTCCCGCACGAGCTGTCCGGCGGCGAGCAGCAGCGCGTGGCCATCGCGCGCGCGTTCGTCAACCGGCCCGCCATCCTCCTCGCCGACGAGCCGACGGGGAACCTCGACCCGACGACCTCCGTGGGGATCATGCGCCTGCTCGACCGGATCAACCGGACCGGCACCACCGTCGTCATGGCGACGCACGACGACGAGATCGTCGACCAGATGCGCAAGCGCGTCGTCGAGCTCGACTCCGGCCAGCTCGTGCGCGACCAGTCGCGCGGCGTCTACGGCTCGGACCGGTAGGGGGCGGCGATGCGACTCCAGTTCATCCTCGCCGAGATCGGCCACGGCCTGCGGCGCAACCTGTCGATGACGGTCTCCGTCGTCCTCGTCACCTTCGTGTCGCTGACCTTCGTGGGCGCGGCGGGTCTCCTCCAGCTGCAGGTCGACGAGATGAAGGACGACTGGTACGACCGCGTCCAGGTCTCGATCTACCTGTGCCCCGCCCAGTCGGACGTGCCCACGTGCGCGGGCGGCGAAGCGAGCGCGGAGCAGGTCGAGGCGATCCGCGGCGAGCTCGAGGGCGAGGGCATGGCGCCGTACGTCAAGGAGGTCTACTTCGAGACCAAGGAGGAGGCCTTCGAGGCGTTCGCCGAGCGGTTCGCCGACGAGTGGTGGGCTGCCAGCGTGACCGTCGAGCAGATGCAGGCCTCCTTCCGCGTCGCGCTGGTCGACCCGGAGCAGTACGCCGTGGTCTCGGAGATGTTCGAGGGCCGCACCGGCGTGGAGGACGTGCGCGACGACCGCGAGCTCCTCGAGCCCCTCATCCTCATGCTCAACCGCAGCAGCCTCGTGGCGGCCGGGCTGGCGGCGGTCATGCTGCTCGCAGCGGTCCTGCTCATCACGACGACGATCCGCCTCTCCGCCCTGAGCCGGCGCCGCGAGACCGGGATCATGCGCCTCGTCGGCGCCTCGAACCTGTTCATCCAGCTGCCGTTCATGCTCGAGGGGGCGATCGCGGCGACGGTCGGCGCCGGCCTGGCCGTCACGGGCCTGTGGTTCGGCGTCCGCTACCTGGTCGAGGACTGGCTCGCGGGGTCCATCAGGTTCGTCTCGTTCATCGACGCCGACGCCGTCTGGACCGTCGCGCCCGCGCTGGTCGCGGTGGCCATCGGGCTCGCGGCGATCTCAAGCGTGGTCACGTTGAGCCGATACACGAGGGTGTGAGGACGATGGCCCCACGGATCCGACGTGCCCCCGACCGGCAGGGCGCGGGCCCACGACTGCGGGCGCGGGTGCGGACGCGGGCGCGGGTGGGGCTGGCCGGCCTCGTGGTCGCCGTCCTCGCCACGACCCTCGGCCTCGCGGCCGGCACGAGCGCCACGGCCGACGAGTGGGACGACCGTCGGGCCGCGGCCGAGGCC
>JAEZAR010000324.1 GCA_023430425.1 Actinomycetes bacterium
GCCGTCGCGAGGACGTGCGCGCGCAGGTCGGGGCCGTCGCCGGTCGGCACGACCAGCACGGTGGGCGCGGGCCGTTCGCCCTCCAGGTGTGCTGCGGCCACCGCGGCACGGCTGCGCAGCTCCGCGAAGGCCGCCGCCGTCAGGGCCGGCCCGGCGCTCTCCCCCGGCCGCTCCAGCGCGGCGCGGTCGGTCAGGGCGCGCAGCGTCGGCTCGACGAGGTCGGTCCACCACACCAGGACGTCGCGCGGCGCCACCCGGGTGAGCATCCAGCGCACGGCCGCGTTGTCGAACTGCGTGGCCGCCGAGGCCAGCGCTGTCGGGTCCGCGGCCATCGGGACGGCGTCGGAGTACGCGTCCATCACCTCGGCGGTCGTCGGCACGTGGGGCTCGCCCGCGACCGGCGCCTCCGCGTTCGAGAGGGCGGTGCGCGCAGCCTCCGAGGGCGCCACGCCCTCGAGGGTGAGCCGCCGCATCACCAGCAGGCGGGCGACGTCCTGGGCGGAGTAGCGGCGGTGGGCGCCCGCCGCGTGCTCGGAGGGCCCCAGGCCGTAGCGGCGGTCCCAGGTGCGCAGCGTCGCGGGGGCCACCCCGAGCCGCCGTGCCACCGCCGCGACCGTCAGCGCCGGTCCCTGCGGTCGACCCGGCGGCTGCGCATCGCCGCTCGTCGACATGAAGCGATTCTGCACAGCCGGTGGCGCGCTCGCCACCACCCGCGCCGGTGAGGTCGGCAGGACGTCGACACTGGTCACACCCTTTTCACCGGTGGGCGCAGCGGCCCCAGCGGCGAAACGAGTCCGCGCACCGGTCCCGAAGAAGTCTGACCAAGGTACTTGACCAACTTGTGACGCGGTTCTAGGTTGGTCCCCATCGCTGGCGAGTCCGCCCGCTGAGTCATTCGAAGGAGCGACCCATGACGGAGATCTCGCGACTGCCGGGCCCGGTGATGGACCTGTGGGAGTGGCAGTACGAGGGCAAGTGCCGGGAGGCCGACCCGACGCTGTTCTTCCACCCCGAGGGCGAGCGCGGTGCGGCGCGACGGCGGCGGGCGGAGGCCGCGAAGCAGATCTGCGCGTCGTGCCCCGTGATCCAGGAGTGCCGGGAGCACTCCCTGGCGGTCCGTGAGCCGTACGGCGTCTGGGGCGGGCTCTCCGAGGAGGAGCGCACCGAGATGCTGAGCAAGCGCGTCCGCCGGGCGGGCTGACCGACCCTGCGCACGACCGAGGGCCCCGCTGCGGCGGGGCCCTCGTCATGCCCGGGCCCGGCCGCCCGACGCCGCGCCCTGTTCGCGGAGTGACACACGTCGTCGGCGCCGAGGGGCGCGTGCTTCACTGCGCCGTCCGACCAGGCCCGGCCCGAGGAGCCCGCCGTGCACGACGACCTGGAGATCCTGCGCGGCCGCGACGTGGCCCCGTGGCGGCTCGCGCTGGGCCGCTGGATCGAGTCGCCGTGTGTGCAGAACGCGGTCGTCGCGGTGATCTGCCTCAACGCCGTCGCGCTCGCGCTGGAGACCGAGCCGCGCGTGATGGCCGCGGTCGGGCCCGTCGTCGCCGCCGTCGACCAGGCGTGCCTGGTGGTGTTCGTGCTCGAGCTCGCCGTGCGGCTCGCGGTGTACGGGAACCGCTTCTGGGCCGGCGGCTGGCGCGTCTTCGACCTGCTCGTGGTGGGGATCGCGCTCGTGCCGGGGGCGGGCCCCTGGGCCGTGCTGCGCGCCCTGCGGGTGCTCCGGGTGCTGCGCCTGCTCACCGTCGTGCCCGCGCTGCGGCGCGTCGTCGCGGCCTTCCTGCACGCCATCCCGGGGCTCCTCGGCGTGATGGCCGTCATGGGCGTGTTCTTCTTCACGGCCGGGGTGCTGGCCACGAAGCTCTTCGGCGCCTCCCACCCGGAGTGGTTCGGGAGCCTGCCCGCGAGCCTCTACTCGCTCTTCCAGGTGATGACGCTCGAGAGCTGGTCGATGGGCATCGTCCGGCCGGTCATGGAGGTGCACCCCTACGCGTGGGCGTTCTTCGTGCCGTTCATCGTCGTGGCGACGTTCACGATCCTCAACCTCTTCATCGGGATCATCGTCTCGACGATGCAGGAGCTCACGCTCGCGGAGGCGGCCCTCGCCGGCCCTGCGCCCGACCCGGACCGAGCGCGGACCGCGGACCCGGGCGACGTCGCCGCCGCGCTCGCCCGGCTCGAGGGTCAGGTGCGCGAGCTGCGCCTCGCGCTGGAGACGACGACGCCCCGGCCTCCCATGACGGGAGCCGGGGCGGCGTCGAACGGGCGCGTCAGCTGACGACGGCGAGGATGTCGCGCGCGGAGAGGATGAGGAACTCCTCGCCCGCGTACTTCACCTCGGTCCCCCCGTACTTGCTGTAGATGACCTTGTCACCGACGGCGACGTCGAGCGGCACCCGCTGACCCTTGTCGTCGATGCGGCCCGGGCCGACCGCGAGGACCTCGCCCTCCTGGGGCTTCTCCTTCGCGGTGTCCGGGATCACGAGACCGGACGCCGTGGTCTGCTCCGCCTCGAGCGTGCGGACGACCACCCGGTCCTCGAGCGGCTTGATGGAGACCGACACAGCGGACCTCCCCTTCTCACAGTCGTGGGAACGATACGTTCGGCGCCGCTCCGGGGCTGCCCGTCGTCGCGGGTGCCGGTCAGCCCGACCGGGACGGCTGGCACCCACCTGACGTGAGTGCCAGGAGCCAATCTAGGGGCCGGTTAGCACTCAGTCAACGCGAGTGCCAGCACGGTGGCGGGTCGGGCCCGGGCCACGGCGCCGGACCGCCGACCTGGCCCGGGACCCGCGTGCAAGGATCGCCCCCGTGGACGCCGAGACGCTCTCGTTGCTGCTCAGCCCGCCCGGCTGGGCGCTGCTCGGCGCGCTGCCGCCGTACGACGAGGGCCGCGCGATGGCCCTCGCCGAGCGTCTGCAGCGCGAGGGCGTCGACCCCCGGCTCGTCGCCGGCGCGCTGACCCAGTCCCGGCTGCGGGCGCAGGCCCGGGCCAAGTTCGACGACTTCGCCGACGGGATGCTGTTCACGCGGGCCGGGCTGGAGCAGGCGACCCGGCTCGTCGTCGGCGCCCGCCACGCGCGGCGCTACCGCGCGGCGGGCTGCGCGCGCGTGGCGGACCTGACCTGCGGCATCGGCGGGGACGCGATGGCCCTGTCCGCCCTCGGCCTGGCGGTGCTCGCCTGCGACACGGACGAGCTGACGGCAGCGGTCGCCACCGTGAACCTGCGCCACTTCCCCGACGCCGAGG
>JAEZAR010000238.1 GCA_023430425.1 Actinomycetes bacterium
CGAGCTCGAGCTCACCGAGGGCATGCGCTTCGACAAGGGCTTCCTGTCGGCCTACTTCGTGACCGACCCGGAGCGCCAGGAGGCCGTCCTCGAGGACGCCTACGTGCTGCTCGTCGAGTCCAAGATCTCCAACGTCAAGGACATGCTGCCGCTGCTGGAGAAGGTCATCCAGGCCGGCAAGCCGCTCCTGGTCATCGCCGAGGACGTGGAGGGCGAGGCCCTCGCCACGCTCGTCGTGAACAAGATCCGCGGCACGTTCAAGTCGGTGGCCGTCAAGGCCCCGGGCTTCGGTGACCGCCGCAAGGCGATGCTGCAGGACATGGCGATCCTCACGGGCGGCCAGGTCATCTCCGAGACCGTCGGCCTCAAGCTGGAGAACGCCGGTCTGGAGCTGCTCGGCCAGGCGCGCAAGGTCGTCGTCACCAAGGACGAGACCACGATCGTCGAGGGCCAGGGCGACCCCGAGCAGATCGCGGGCCGCGTGGCGCAGATCCGCTCCGAGATCGAGAACACCGACTCGGACTACGACCGCGAGAAGCTCCAGGAGCGCCTCGCCAAGCTGGCCGGCGGCGTCGCCGTCATCAAGGCCGGCGCGGCGACCGAGGTCGAGCTGAAGGAGCGCAAGCACCGCATCGAGGACGCGGTGCGCAACGCCAAGGCCGCGGTCGAGGAGGGCATCGTCGCCGGCGGCGGCGTGGCGCTCATCCAGGCGGGCAAGGACGCGTTCGAGAAGCTCGAGCTCGACGGTGACGAGGCGACGGGTGCGCGGATCGTGCAGCTCGCCATCGACGCGCCGCTCAAGCAGATCGCCGTCAACGCGGGCCTCGAGGGCGGCGTCGTGGCGGAGAAGGTCCGTCACCTGCCCGCGGGCCAGGGCCTGAACGCCGCGACCGGCGAGTACGAGGACCTGCTCGCGGCCGGCGTCGCCGACCCGGTCAAGGTGACGCGGTCCGCCCTGCAGAACGCGGCGTCCATCGCGGCGCTCTTCCTCACCACCGAGGCCGTGGTCGCCGACAAGCCGGAGAAGCAGCCGGCCGGCGGTGGCGCGGGCGACGGTGGCATGGGCGGCATGGACTTCTGAGTCCCGCCGTAACGGACCGGAACGCACGACGGCGGGCGTCCCCCTCGGGGGGCGCCCGCCGTTCGCGTGCGGGTGTCGCTGCGGTCAGCGACGTTCACGGGCCGGGACACGCAGGCCGGAGGCCCGCAGCCGGCGTACCAGCTCGCGGCTGTCGACCAGCACGGCCCCGAGCCGCAGGAGCTCCGGGTACGCCTCGGACGGCACGTCGTAGTGGTCGAGGTCGAAGCCGCGGCGCGGGAGCCCGGCTGCGGCCGCAAGCTGGTGGAGCTCGGCCAGCGAGGTGTCGCTGACGAGGTGACCCCAGACCCTGCCGTGCCGTCGCCACAGCGGCGGGTCGAGCAGGACCGTCACGGCCGGCCCGCCGACGTCGTGCGCATCGGGCGATTGAACCACCCCCGAGGTCCGGCTCAGCGGCCGAAGAGCCGCGCGGCGGCCGACTCGGCGTCGGCGTAGTGCTGGGCGGCCGCGCCCAGCGCCGCCGTGATCTGGTCCAGGCTCGCCTCCACGCGGCCCTGGGTTGCCGCCCAGTCGCCGACCACGCCCGCGAACGCCGTCGCGGCTCCCCCGCGCCAGCCGGCCTGCAGGTCGGTCAGGTGCCGTAGGAGGGCGGCCACCTCCGTGCGGATGGCCGCCACCGAGGCGCCGGCCGCCGCGCTCGCGCGGGCCACCTGGGCGCTGTCCACCTCGTACCGCATCGCCTCTCCTCTCCCGTCCAGGAGCCGCGACGCTACGGCCGCGCGGTGGCGGCAGGCGGGGTCGGGACGCACCGGCTGGGGACGGCCCGGGCGAGCCCCCCGTGCTGGGGACGGCTCGGACGAGCCCGTCGTGCTGGGGACGGGCGCCCCGTGCTGGGGACGGCCCGGGCGGGCCGCACGTCCTGGGGACGGGCACCCCGCCGTCCGGCTGGCCGCCGGGCGTCAGGCGTCCGGGGCGGCCGATGCGGAGCCGGGATCATCCGTGGTGCGCGGGGCGGCGGCCTCGATGGCCGCGAGCTCGCGCTCGAGGCGCTGCAGCTCCGCCTCCACGTTCTGCCGGGCGGGCTCCTCCCAGCCGTGCGCCAGCGGACTGGCGAACAGGCGTGGGCGAGCCACCAGCCGGCGCAGGATCGCGATGCGGGCCCGCACGAACTCCTCGACCGGGATGTGCGCGTACTCCGCACGGATGTCCGCGAGGTAGGCCTTGTAGCGCTGCGGCTCGGCGGCCAGCATCGCGAGGTCTGCGTCGCACAGCACGACGCAGTCGTCGTCGCCGGGCTCCGGGGTGTGCCGCTCGAGGGCGGTCACGAGCTCCGCGACCCGCTCGACGGCGCGCTGCGGCAGGCCCAGCTCGCCGAGCTCGAGCCGCGCGAGGACGGCGCTCGCGCGCTCGTCCTCGCCGCCGCGGTGGGCGTACGACGCGCGCTCGGCGGCGTCGAACACCGCGCCGTGGTACCACGCGGCCAGGCGGACCAGGTCGGGGGAGTGGGCCTCCTCGGCGAGCTCGTCCACGTGCGCCAGCACCTCGGCGAGGTGCCGGGTGTTGTGGAAGTGGCGGCTGGGCTCCGTCCAGCGCGCCAGAAGACGTTCGCCGGTCTCCTCGATCTGCTCGTGGGGGGCCGTCGCGCCGGCGCCGAGGCAGGCCCGCACCCACGCCGGGACCAGCCACTGCGGTGCGTCGTGGACGCCCATGTCGCGCGTTCCTCTCGGGGGACAACGAGGCGCAATCGTAGCCCCGGCGAGCGCCCCGACGTCGGGACGGCCGGGCGGGTGTCGCCCGGCCGTCCCCGACCCGGCCGCGGGTCGCGCGTCACGCCTCGTCAGGCGGTGCCGGCACCGCCCGACTTCAGGGCGGCGAGCCGGGCCTCGACCTCGGCCGCGGCGGCGTCGGTCTCGAGCTCCTCGAACTGCGCGTCGAGGGACGACGCCGCGATCTCGGCCTGCCCCGCGACCCGCGCCTCCTCGCGGCGCACCTTCTCCTCGAAGCGCGACACCTCCGTGGTCGGGTCGAGGACGTTGATCGAGGAGATCGCGTCCTGGACCTGCGACTGCGCGTGCGCGGACTTCGCGCGGGCCACGAGCTCGTCGCGCTTGCCCCGCAGCTGCTCGAGCTTCTCCTTCATCTGCGCCAGGCCGGTCTTGAGCTTCTCGACGACCTCGTTCTGGGAGGTGATCATCGGCTCGGCGGCACGCGCCTCGTTCTCGAAGGCGATCTGCTTGGACAGCGCCACCTTCGCGAGGTTGTCGAACCGGTCCGCCTCCGAGGCGCTGCCCGAGCTGCGCAGCTGGTCGGCCTTGGCCGACGCCGCCGCCGCCTTGGCGCCCCAGTCCGCGGCCGCGGCGACGTCGGCGGCGTGGTCCTGCTCGGCCAGGCGCACGTTGCCGATGGTGACCGCCACGGCGTCCTCCGCCTCGGCGATCGAGTTGGTGTAGTCGCGGATGAGCTGGTCGAGCATCTTCTCCGGGTCCTCGGCGCGGTCCAGGAGCGTGTTGATGTTTGCGCGGGCCAGCTGCGCGATTCGGCCCAGGATCGTCTGCTTCTCAGCCATGGTCATGCCCTTCGTGACGTCGCGACAGAACCTTCCGGAGGGTCAGAAGCGCCCACCCCCTCCACGGCGGCCGCCGCGGCTGCCGCCGAAGCTGCCGCCGCCCGAGCGGCGCCCGCCGCCGAACCCGCCCCCGCCGAACCCGCCCCCGCC
>JAEZAR010000385.1 GCA_023430425.1 Actinomycetes bacterium
GACCAGCCCGACGGCGAGGGCCGCCGGGACCAGGTGACCGGGCTCCGGCGCGGCGAGGCCGGCGAACACGAGCGCGGCGCCCGCGGCGAGGACCTGCCGGGCGGCGGCGTCGGACGTCGGCCGCAACGCGAGGGCGAGCGTCGCGACGCCGAGCAGGACCGTGTACAGCAGGCCCCAGCCGACCTCGACGAGGTAGGCGTCGTAGAAGTCCTCGAGCGGGACCAGCGGGACGGACAGGTCGATCAGGCCCATGAGACCGATCCACCAGACCAGCACCCCGAGCGAGGCGACCGCGGGCGCGCCGGCGCGCACGAACGGCGAGCGGGGGCGCTGGGCCGCGCCGGGGGCGTCCGGGGCGTCGGTCACGAGCGCATCCTGCCAGTCCCGGGTGCCTGACCCTCCCCGTCGGCCTACGCCTTCGCGTCGGCGTACGTGCCGACCACCGACACCGACACCGCGAAGTCCACGGGCATCTCGCCGAACAGCAGCCGGCCCGCCTCCGCGGCCGCCTCGCGCACCGCCACCGCGACCTCGTCCGCCGCGGCCTCCGGAGCGTGCACGATCACCTCGTCGTGCAGGAAGAACACGAGGTGCGGCCGCCCGTGGACCCCGTCCGTCCCGCGCAGCCGGCGCCGCAGGGACGCCATCCAGCACAGGGCCCACTCCGCGGCCGTGCCCTGCACGATGAAGTTGCGGGCAAAGCGCCCCCAGTCACGCCGTGCGGTCCGCGCCGCGCGCGCCTCGTCCGCCCCGGCGCCCTCCCGCCCCGCCGCCTCGACGGCGTCGTGCCACCACTGCGCGGGCGCGGGCGACGACCGCCCCAGCCACGTCGAGACGACCTCGCCACGCTCCCCCGCGCGGGCCGCCTCCTCGACCGTGCCGATCGCGCGCGGGAAGGCCCGCTCGAGGCGCGGCATGAGCGCCGCCGCCGCGCCCGACGTCGCCCCGTACATCGCGCCGAGCATCGCCACCTTCGCCTGCTTGCGGTCCGCGACGACGCCCGCCTCGACGAAGCCGGTGTACAGGTCGGCGTGCCGCCCGGCCGCCGCCATCGCGAGGTCGCCCGACATCGCCGCGAGCACCCGTGGCTCGAGCTGCGCCGCGTCGGCGACGACGAGCCGCCACCCGGGGTCCGCGACCACGGCGCCGCGGATCGCCGCCGGGATCTGCAGCGCGCCGCTGCCGATGCTCGACCACCGGCCGGTGACCACACCACCCGGGACGTAGCGTGTGCGGAAGCGCCCGTCGGCGACCCAGGTGTCCAGCCACGCCCAGCCGTTCGCCGACCACAGGCGCGAGAGCCGCTTGTACTCGAGCAGCTGCTCTACTTCCGGGCCGCCGTGCTCGCGGAGCTCCCACGCGCGCGTCGTCGCCACCTCTATCCCTGCACGTCGCAGACCCTTGAGCAGCTCCGGCTGGCTGTCCAGGTCGAGCGCAGGCTGCCCGAGCAGCTCCCGCACACGCCTGCCGCTGTCCTCCAGCTTCGCCGGCTGCCGACCCGGCGCCGGGCGGGGGCCCAGGATCTCGGTGAGGATCCGGTCGTGCTCCGCGGCGCTCCACGGGAGGCCGTCGTACGTCATCTCCTCCGCGATGAGCGCGCCCGTCGACTCGGCCGCGAGCAGCAGGCGAAGCCGACCGGGGGCGTCGGAGCCCGCGACCGCGGCGAGCTGGCGCGCGAGCTCGGCGCCGGGGTCCGGCGGGGCGACGCCTCCTGCGGCCACGGCGCCGGGTACGTCGTCGAACAGCGTGGCACCCGGCTCGGGGCCCTGCTCCGCCGGGGTGGCGGCGCGCGGCGCGTCCCAGGGCCCCGGTGCCGCGGCCTGCAGCGCCGAACCGGCGCAGCGTGCGCTGGACCGCAGGATCGCGTGGCACAGGCGCAGGTCGTGGGCCCGCTCGACGCACACCCCCGCGGCGAGCAGGTCCGGGTACCGGCGCGCCGTGTCGTCCCACACCCATCGCGGGCGCTCGGCCCGTTCGAGCGCCCCGACGACCTCGGGCAGCCGCTCGGCCGGCACCGGCTCGGCGGCGAGCGCGGCGCCGTCGTCGGTCACCCGCTGCACGACGAGCCACCCCGGGCGACGGGCGTCGTCGTGCAGCAGGGCCAGGGGCACGCCCCATCCTCCCCCGCGCGCCCGACACGGGACGCGCGGCAGCGACGGGCCGAGCGGCCCGGGGCCCGCCCGGCATGCCCCGCCGGCTCAGCCGAGGCCGAGGAACAGCCCCCAGACGCCCGCGGCGGCGACCGCAGCGCCGACGAACATCCAGGGCGGCTGCTCGTGGCCCTCCACCCAGTGCGCGACCGGCACCGAGATGAGCGCCGCGATCGCCGTCAGGGTCTGCGCGACGCCGGGCTGCAGCGTGGTCAGCGCCCACACCAGCGCCGTCACGCCGAGCACCGGCCCGACCAGCGCGTTGGCGCCCACCCAGAACCACGGCGTGTCCGGGAGCCGTGTGCCCAGGGAGCCCAGGTCGGCCGACGCCGGGACCTCCCCGGGCGCGAACCCGCCCGCCTCGCCGAGCGCCGCCCGCGCGGTCGGCGAGCGCCGGGAGACCACGGCGACGACGGCCCACGCGACCAGGGCGACGGCGACGCCACCGAGCAGCCGGTCGAAGGAGGCCGCGACCACGTGGCCGAGCGTGTCCCGGGCGGCGGCCGGCGGCGGGACCTGCGAGG
>JAEZAR010000444.1 GCA_023430425.1 Actinomycetes bacterium
GGCCACGGCGGCGTCGTCGGCCTCGGCCTGCGCCGACGCAAGGGCGAGCGACAGCGCCACCGACGCGTCCCGGCCCTCCGCGCGCAGCGCCTGCGCCGTGACGGTCCGGGCGACGAGCACCGTGCCGAGCACGAGCGTGGCGACGGCCAGGCTCGCGATGACGACGCGGGTGCGGCGTGACCACCCCTCGCCCGCCGGTCCCGGTCCGTCGGCCGTCGGGTGGGGCGGCGGGACCGGCTGCCCCGGTCGGGCGGCGGCGGCGCGCAGCGCGCGGCGGGTGACCCGGATCTCCTCGGTGACCCGGTCCGACCCGACGGTGGTCGACCGGTGCGGCGTGACGACGCTCACCGGCCGACCGTAGCGGCACACCGCCCCAGACCGGTAGAACCCGGGCGCCGGGCGGGGGCGCGGGGGGCGCTGAGACGTCGCCGCCGGTGCCCGACGCCGCGGGTAGCCTGTGCCGCGTCATCCCCCCTCGGCCGGTAGGGAAGCCATGACCGACACGATCCACCCGGGCGACACCCACCCCCGCGAGGCCGGGGCCGGCCCCGTCGACACCGTCGACCACGCGGCGGCCACCCCCGAGGTCCGGCTCCCGTACCGCGACCTCGGTCTCAAGGACGACGAGTACCTGCGGATCCTCACCCTGCTCGGCCGGCGCCCGACCGCCGCCGAGCTCGCCATGTACTCGGTGATGTGGTCCGAGCACTGCTCGTACAAGTCGTCCAAGGTCCACCTGCGCCAGTTCGGGGAGAAGACCTCCCTGGCGATGCGCGAGCACCTGATGGTCGGGATGGGCCAGAACGCCGGGGTCGTCGACATCGGCGACGGCTGGGCGGTCACCTTCAAGATCGAGAGCCACAACCACCCGAGCTTCGTCGAGCCGTACCAGGGCGCCGCGACCGGCGTCGGCGGCATCGTCCGCGACATCATCTCGATGGGCGCCCGCCCGGTCGCCGTCATGGACGCCCTGCGGTTCGGTGCGGTCGACCACCCGGACACCGCGCGCGTCGTGCACGGCGTGGTCGCCGGCGTCGGCGGCTACGGCAACTGCCTGGGCCTGCCCAACATCGGCGGCGAGGTGGTGTTCGACCCCTCCTACCAGGGGAACCCGCTGGTCAACGCCCTGTGCCTCGGCGTCCTGCGGCACGAGGACGTGCACCTCGCGAACGCGACGGGCGTCGGCAACCACGTGGTCCTGTTCGGCGCGCGCACCGGCGGCGACGGCATCGGCGGCGCGTCGATCCTCGCGAGCGAGACGTTCGACGACGGCGGGCCCAGCAAGCGCCCGAGCGTCCAGGTGGGCGACCCCTTCATGGAGAAGGTGCTCATCGAGTGCTGCCTCGAGCTGTTCGCCGCCGGGGTGGTGGAGGGCATCCAGGACCTCGGTGCCGCGGGCATCTCGTGCGCAACGTCCGAGCTCGCGAGCAACGGCGAGGGCGGCATGCACGTGGACCTGGAGAAGGTCCTCCTGCGCGACCCGACCCTCACCGCCGGCGAGATCCTGATGTCGGAGTCGCAGGAGCGGATGATGGCGGTCGTCCGGCCGGACCGGCTCGCGGAGTTCCTCGCCATCACCGCGAGGTGGGACGTCGAGACCGCGGTCATCGGCGAGGTCACCGGCACGGGCCGCCTCACGATCGACCACTTCGGCCACCGGATCGTCGACGTCGACCCGCGCACCGTCGCGCACGAGGGCCCGGTGTACGACCGGCCCTACGCGCGCCCCGCCTGGCAGGACGCGCTCCAGGCCGACTCCGTCTCGGGGCCCGACGGCGCGGCCCGCTACCCGCGGCCGACGACCGGTGACGAGCTGCGCGCCACGCTCCTGCGCCTCGTCGCCTCGCCGAACCTCGCGAGCCGGGCCTGGGTCACGGACCAGTACGACAGGTTCGTCCAGGGCAACACGGCCCTCGCCCAGCCCGACGACGCCGGCGTGGTCCGCGTCGACGAGACCACCGGCCTCGGCGTCGCGCTGGCCGTCGACGGCAACGGCCGGTACGCCAAGCTCGACCCGTACGCGGGCGCCCAGCTCGCGCTCGCGGAGGCCTACCGCAACGTCGCCACCTCGGGCGCCCGACCGCGCGCCGTGACGGACTGCCTCAACTACGGCTCGCCCGAGGACCCGGACGCCATGTGGCAGCTCGTCCAGGGCGTCACGGGCCTCGCGGACGCGTGCCTCGAGCTCGCGGTGCCCGTCACCGGGGGCAACGTGTCGCTCTACAACGGCACCGGCGAGCCGGGTCTGGTCGACTCGTCCATCCACCCCACCCCGGTCGTCGGCGTGCTCGGCGTGCTGGACGACGTCGCGCGCGTCGTCCCCTCCGGCTGGCGCGCGCCCGGGCAGGCGCTCTACCTGCTGGGCACCACGCGGGGCGAGCTCGACGGGTCGGTGTGGGCCGACGTCGTGCACGGCCACCTGGGCGGGCGGCCGCCGCGGGTCGACCTGCCCGCCGAGCGGGCGCTGGCGCAGGTGCTCGTGACCGCCGCGCGCGACGGGCTCGTCGACGCGGACCACGCCGGCGTCGTCGGGCTGGGCGAGGGCCGTGTTGCCCTGGACGAACCTGTCGTACTGGT
>JAEZAR010000461.1 GCA_023430425.1 Actinomycetes bacterium
GGACCGCACGGCCGCCAGCGCGTCGCCCAGCCGGGAGGCGTCCGTGCCACCGCCCTGGGCCACGTCGTCCTTGCCGCCGCCCCCGCCACCGAGGACCGCCGCCGCACCGCGGGCGAGGTCGCCCGCACGCAGGCCCGCGCCCCGTGCCGCCGCGTTCGTGGCGACGAGCACCACCGGCCGCTCCTTGGCCACACCGCCGACCGCCACGACCGCGGGGTCCTCCCCCAGCCGGGCCCGCACCTCGAGCGCGAGGGTGCGCAGGTCCTCGGCGGAGGCGACCTCGCCGGCGTCGTGCACGACGACGCGGGCCGGTCCGGCGTGCGTGGCACCGGCCGCCACGGCGGGCACCGACGCCAGGAGCCGCTCGCGCCGGACGCCGGAGAGCTCCTTCTCGGCCTCCCGGAGCCGCGCGACGAGCGCACCGACGCGGTCCGGCAGGTCCTCGGGGCGGGTCTTGAGCGTCTCCGTGAGCGTGGCGACCAGCGCCCGCTCGCGGGCGAGGTGGTGGAACGCCTCGAGGCCCACCAGAGCCTCGACGCGCCGCGAGCCGGAGCCCACGGACGACTCGCCGGTGAGCGCGACCAGGCCGATCTGGCTCGAGTGGTCGACGTGCGTGCCGCCGCAGAGCTCGCGCGACCACGGCCCGCCGATCTCCACGACGCGCACGTTGGTCTCGTCGTAGGTCTCGCCGAAGAGCGCGATCGCGCCCCACGAGCGCGCCTCGGACAGCGGCATGTACTGCCACTTCACGCGCAGGTCCTCGCGGATGGCGCGGTTGGCGACGTCCTCGATCTCGCTGCGCGCCTGGGCCGACAGCGCCTGGTTCCAGGAGAAGTCCAGGCGCAGGTAGCCGGGCTTGTTGTACGAGCCGGACTGCAGGGCCGAGGGGCCGAGGACCTCGCGCAGCGCCGCGTGGACGACGTGGGTCCCCGAGTGCGCCTGCCGTGCCCCGAGCCGCCACTCGCGGTCGACCTCGGCGGACACCTGCGCCCCGGAGCGGACCTCCCCCGACGCGACCCGCACGGTGTGGACGACGAGCCCCTTGACCGGGCGCTGGACGTCGAGCACCTCCAGGAGCCCGCCGTCGGCGGTCACGATGACTCCCGAGTCGGACTCCTGGCCGCCGGACTCGGCGTAGAAGGGGGTCCGCTCGAGCACGACGTCGACGACGTCGCCCTCGGTGGCGACGGGGACCAGGTCGTCGTCGCGCACGATGCCGCGCACGGTCGACGCGGTCGCCAGCTCCGTGTAGCCCGTGAACTCCGTCGGGCCGGCGTCGCGCAGCCCGCGCAGCGCGGACATCGAGCGGTGCGCGCCCTTCTTGCTCTTCGCGTCGGCGCGCGCCCGCTCGCGCTGGGCGGCCATGAGGTCGCGGAACCCCGCCTCGTCGACGCGCAGGCCCTGCTCCGCGGCCATCTCGAGCGTCAGGTCGATCGGGAAGCCGTACGTGTCGTGGAGCTGGAAGGCGCGGTCCCCCGGCAGCGTCGCCCCGCCCGACCGCTTCACCTCGCCGACGGCGACGTCGAGGATCGTCGTGCCCGACACGAGGGTGCGGCGGAACGCCTCCTCCTCCGCGTAGGCCACCCGCGAGATCCGGTCGAAGTCCGCGACCAGCTCGGGGTAGGACGCGCCCATCGCGTCCCGGGAGACGGGCAGCAGGTGCGGCAGGGCGGGCTCGTCGACGCCGAGCAGACGCATCGCGCGCACGCTGCGGCGCAGCAGCCGGCGCAGCACGTAGCCGCGACCCTCGTTCGACGGGGTGATGCCGTCCCCGATGAGCATGAGACCGGAGCGCACGTGGTCCGCGACGACCCGCATGCGCACGTCGTCGCCGTGGTCGGCCCCGTACCGCCGGCCCGAGAGGTCCTGCGCCGCGGCGATCACGGGGAAGACCTCGTCGATCTCGTACATGTTGTCGACGCCCTGGAGCAGGTAGGCGGTGCGCTCCAGGCCCATGCCGGTGTCGATGTTCCGCTGGGACAGGTCGCCGACGATCGTGAAGTCGTCCTTCGCCCGGACGTCGTCGATCGCGTACTGCATGAAGACGAGGTTCCAGATCTCCAGGAACCGGTCCTCGTCCACCACGGGGCCGCCGTCGGGCCCGTACGCCGGCCCGCGGTCGATGTAGATCTCCGAGCACGGGCCCGCCGGGCCGGGCTGGCCGGTGTGCCAGTAGTTGTCCTTCTTGCCCCGGCGCTGGATGCGCTCGTCGGGCAGGCCGGCGACCTTCTTCCACAGCGCGGCCGCCTCGTCGTCCTCGTGGTAGACGGTCACCCAGACCGTGTCCGGGTCGAACCCGTACCCCCCGTCCGCCTGCGCGCCGGTCACGAGCTCCCAGGCGTACTCGATGGCGCCCTGCTTGAAGTAGTCGCCGAACGAGAAGTTCCCGTTCATCTGGAAGAACGTGCCGTGCCGGGTGGTCTTGCCGACCTCCTCGATGTCCTGCGTGCGCACGCACTTCTGCACGCTGGTCGCCCGCGGCCAGGGAGCGGCCTGCTGCCCGAGCATGTACGGGATGAACGGCACCATGCCGGCGATCGTGAACAGCGTCGACGGGTCGGGCGAGATCAGGGAGGCCGACGGCACCACTGTGTGGCCGCGCTCGGCGAAGAAGTCCAGCCAGCGGCGGCGGATCTCGGCGGTGCGCATGGTGTCCTCTCGGGTGGGGCGGTCGAGCTCTGGTGCGGGCACGGGTACGGGGACTGGTACGGCCGTGGGCGACGCTGCCCGGCGCCGCGTCGGGCTCAGATGTCGTTGTCGTCCCAGGCGGGACCGGACTCGGCTCCGGCGGCCCGGTGCCGCCGGGCGCCGCCGTCGCTGCGCCCGGCGCCCTCGCGACCCGGTCCGGGACGTCCGGCCGGCCCGGCCGCAGGCTCGGCGAGGAGCGCGTCGACGAGCTCGGTCT
>JAEZAR010000463.1 GCA_023430425.1 Actinomycetes bacterium
CGACCGCACCGCGCACCCGCGCGACCTGTCCGAGGGCCAGCGGCTGGCGCTCGCGCTGGCGGTGCAGCTGGCGGACCGACCGCCCGTGCTCCTGCTCGACGAGCCGACCCGCGGACTGGACTACGCGGGAAAGAGGCGGCTGACGGCGCTCCTGCGGGGCCACGCGGACGACGGCGGCGCCGTGCTGCTCTCCAGCCACGACGTGGAGTTCGTGGCCGAGACCGCCACCCGCGTGGTCGTGATGGCGGGCGGTGAGGTGGTCGCCGACGGCCCCGCGGCCGAGGTGCTCATGGCGTCGCCGATGCTCGCGCCGCAGGTCGCCCGCGTGCTGCACCCGGTCCCCGTGCTCACCGTGGCGGCGCTGCAGCACGCGGTGGGGGCGCCGTGAGCGCCGGGGGGCGGGGGGTGCGCGCCCTGCCTGTCGCGCCGCGGACCGCCCTCGTCCTCACCCTCGCGTCCGCGGTCGGGGTGGTGGCCTTCACCTGGCCGCTCCTCGCGGCGCCCGACGGCGCGCTGGCCCACGCCCAGGACGCACCGGTGGTCCTCGGGGCGGTGCTCGTCTCGGTCCTCGCCGTCGTCGCGGTCGCCCTCGAGGAGGGCGGGCTCGACGCCAAGGCGGTCGCGGTGCTCGGGCTGCTGTCCGCGGTCGGGGCGGTGCTGCGGCCGCTGTCGGCCGGCGCCGCGGGCGTCGAGCTGGTGTTCCTGACGATCGTCCTCGGCGGGCGCGTCTTCGGTCCCGGCTTCGGCTTCGCCCTGGGCTCCACCACCCTCGCCGCGTCGGCGCTCGTCACGGGCGGGGTGGGCCCGTGGCTGCCCTTCCAGATGCTCGCCGCCTCCTGGGTGGGGCTCGGGGCCGGCCTGCTCCCCCGGCGTGCCACGGGTCGCGCCGAGGTCGCCCTGCTCGCGCTCTACGGCGCCCTGGCTGCCTTCGCGTTCGGGCTGGCGATGAACCTGTCGTTCTGGCCGTTCCAGCTGGGCGGCGGGACCGCGCTGTCGTTCGTCCCGGGCGACGCCCTGGCCACGAACCTGCACCGGTTCTGGCTCTTCTCGCTGGCGACCTCGCTCGGCTGGGACGTCGGCCGGGCGGTGACCACCGCCCTGGGTCTGGGGCTGCTGGGCGGGCCCGCGCTGCGCGTGCTCCGCCGTACCGCCGCCCGGGCGCGCTTCGCCCCCGCGCCCCTCGCCCCCCGCGCCGCCGGAGGCCCCGCGGACACGCCGTCTCACGACACGCCGCGCGCGACACGCCGGACCTGAGGAGTCCGCCCCGGAGGCCCCGCGAGGCGGCGGGGCGCTCACCTGCGGTTTCACTCCGAAGGCGCCCGCGGGACCACATGTGGGCGAAGTTTTCTGTCCTACCCACTACATATAGTGGTCACACGCTTGTAAGTTGGTTGGCCTCGGTGATGGTCCCGCGCCGCTGACGTCGCTCTCGCGCCGCCGGTCCCGCGACCCCGCCGGCAGCGAGACGGTCCCCCGAGGGACCACGGAGCACCTGGGAGAGGGAACGACATGACGGAGACCTCGGCCGGCAGCAGCCGGTCCGCGCGGGGAACGGGCGCGCCCAAGGCGCGCCGGGCCGGCCTGACCATCGAGCGGGTGTTCACCACGCCCGGCGTCCACCCGTACGACGAGGTGACGTGGGAGCGTCGCGACGTCACGCAGACCAACTGGAAGACCGGCGAGACGATCTTCGAGCAGAAGGGCGTCGAGTTCCCCGCCTCGTGGTCGATGAACGCCACGACGATCGTGACGACCAAGTACTTCCGCGGCGCCGTCGGGACCCCTGCCCGCGAGTGGAGCCTGCGCCAGCTCATCGACCGCGTCGTGCTGACCTATGTCCGGGCCGGCCGCGAGCACGGCTACTTCGCCACGGAGGAGGACGCGGTCGTCTTCGAGCACGAGCTCACGTGGATGCTCCTGAACCAGGTGTTCAGCTTCAACTCTCCCGTGTGGTTCAACGTCGGCACCGCGTCGCCGCAGCAGGTCAGCGCGTGCTTCATCCTCTCGGTCGACGACACGATGGACTCGATCCTCAACTGGTACCGCGAGGAGGGGATGATCTTCAAGGGCGGCTCCGGCGCCGGCCTGAACCTCTCCCGGATCCGCTCCAGCAAGGAGCTCCTGTCCTCCGGGGGCACGGCGAGCGGTCCCATCTCGTTCATGCGGGGCGCGGACGCGTCCGCGGGCACCATCAAGTCGGGCGGCGCGACCCGCCGGGCGGCGAAGATGGTCGTCCTCGACGTCGACCACCCGGACATCCGCGAGTTCGTCGAGACGAAGGCGCGTGAGGAGGACAAGATCCGCGCGCTGCGCGAGGCCGGGTTCGACATGGACCTGGGCGGCCGCGACATCGTCTCCGTGCAGTACCAGAACGCCAACAACTCGGTCCGGGTGACCGACGAGTTCATGCAGGCGGTCGAGGACGGGCGCACCTTCGGGCTGCGGGCACGCGCCACCGGCGAGGTCATCGACACCGTCGACGCCCAGGACCTGTTCCGCAGCATCGCGCAGGCCGCCTGGGAGTGCGCCGACCCGGGCCTGCAGTACGACTCGACCATCAACGACTGGCACACGAGCCCCGAGGCCGGCCGGATCACCGCGTCGAACCCGTGCTCGGAGTACATGCACCTGGACAACTCGTCCTGCAACCTCGCCTCGCTCAACCTCCTGAAGTTCCTCCGGGAGGACGACACCTTCGACGTCGAGCGCTTCGAGCGCGCCGTGGAGCTCATCATCACGGCGATGGACATCTCGATCTGCTTCGCCGACTTCCCCACGGAGGCCATCGGCGTCACCACCCGGGCGTACCGCCAGCTCGGGATCGGCTACGCCAACCTGGGCGCGCTGCTCATGGCCACGGGCCACGGCTACGACTCCGACGGCGGCCGCGCCCTCGCCGCCGCGATCACCTCGCTCATGACGGGCACCGCGTACAAGCGCTCCGCGGAGCTGGCCGGCGTCGTCGGGACGTACGAGGGCTACGCCCGCAACGCCGCCGCGCACAAGCGGGTCATGCGCAAGCACGCCGCGGCCAACGACGACATCCGCACGCTCGGCGCCATGGACTCCGAGGTGCACGCGGCCGCGACGCGGGTGTGGGCCGAGGGCAACCGGGTCGGGGAGAAGAGCGGCTGGCGCAACGCGCAGGCCTCGGTGCTCGCCCCGACCGGGACGATCGGCTTCATGATGGACTGCGACACGACCGGGATCGAGCCCGACTTCTCGCTGGTCAAGTTCAAGAAGCTGGTCGGCGGCGGGTCGATGCAGATCGTCAACCAGACCATCCCCCGTGCGCTGCGCCGGATGGGCTACGCCGAGGAGACCGTCGAGGCGATCGTCGAGTACATCGCCGAGCACGGGCACGTCGTCGACGCGCCGGGTCTGCGCCCGGAGCACTACGAGGTGTTCGACTGCGCGGTCGGCGAGCGCGCGATCTCACCGATGGGCCACGTGCGGATGATGGCGGCCGTCCAGCCGTTCATCTCCGGCGCCATCTCCAAGACCGTGAACATGCCCGAGTCCGCGACCGTGGAGGAGATCGAGGAGATCTACTTCAAGGCTTGGCAGATGGGCATCAAGGCGCTCGCGATCTACCGTGACAACTGCAAGGTGGGCCAGCCGCTCTCGGACGCGAAGGCGAAGACGGCGACGGCGCCGGCCCCCGCGCCGGTCGCCGAGGCCGCCCCGGCACGGGCGACCCGCAAGCGCCTGCCGCGCCAGCGCGAGTCGAAGACCACGTCGTTCACCGTGGGCGGCGCCGACGGGTACATCACGGCCGGGTCCTACCCGGGCGACGGCCTCGGCGAGGTGTTCCTCAAGCTCGGCAAGCAGGGCTCCACCCTGGCCGGCGTGATGGACGCGTTCTCGATCGCGGTCTCGGTCGCGCTCCAGTACGGCGTGCCGCTGGAGACGTACGTCGAGAAGTTCACCAACATGCGCTTCGAGCCGGCGGGGATGACCGACGACCCGGACATCCGGATGGCGCAGTCGATGATGGACTACATCTTCCGGCGCCTGGCCCTGGACTACCTGCCGTTCGAGACCCGCTCCGCGCTCGGGATCTTCACCGCGGCGGAGCGTGCCCGGCACCTCCAGACGGGCTCCTACGCGCCCGTCGAGGAGGAGGACGACGCCCCGGACCAGGGTGGCGTCCCGACGGCGGAGGTCCCGTCCGCGCACGCCCCTGCGGCGCAGGCCGCTCCCCCCGCCGCGACGCCCGCGGCACCGGTCGCCCCCGTGGCCTCGCCGGCCCCGGTCACCGGGACCGGCACGGGCACGGCCCACTCGTCCGCGGAGCTGGTCGAGCTCAAGCTCGGACGCACCGCTGACGCCCCGCTGTGCCTCTCGTGCGGCATCAAGATGCGACCCTCGGGCTCGTGCTACGTGTGCGAGGGCTGCGGCTCGACCAGCGGCTGCAGCTGACGTCGGCGCGCAGACGGGCGGGACCCTCGGGTCCCGCCCGTCCTGCGTGGCCGCGCACGTGCGCCGGCTCGACGGCGCGCCGGGTCGCCCGCGCTCCCAGGACCGTCCGGTCCCGGACGTGCCCGCCGAGCCGGGCGTGTCCGGGCTCGGCGGCGCTGACCGGACACGGGCGCGCACCGCGAACCACGCCCGGCGCGGCACCTGACCGGACACCGGCGCGTTCCGCGGGCCCCTGGCGCGGTCCGTGGCACACATCACCCTGATGGCCGCTCAGGTGGGCGGCCGTCCCCGCCGACACCACCAGGGAGAGCCGGCGCCAGCGTCGGCCGCGCGTGCACCCGACCCGAGGACTCGTCGTCATGTCGTCTGCCGACCAGCTGCCCACGCGGCGGGAGGTGCATCGCGCCCAGGCGTCGGCCCGGGCTCGGCGACGCGGGGACCCTGCCGACGACGGCCGCACCTGGCGGTCGGGCCCAGGTGGGACACGGTTCCGGGCGGGGACCGCACGCCTCTCGTTCCCGGCCGTCGCCGCCGCGACGGCCATGGCGTTCGTGGCCGGCGGCGTGAGCGCAGCGAGCCTCGACACGATCGCCCGGGAGGAGCGCGTCCTCGCCGAGGCCTCCGCAGCGCGGCACGCCCGATCCGACCGGGCCGCCACGGTACGCCTGACGGCCGAGGCCGCCGGCTACGCGGCGGCACGCCAGGCACAGG
>JAEZAR010000023.1 GCA_023430425.1 Actinomycetes bacterium
CGCCGGCCACACCGCGGCGCGCGCCTGGCCGACTGCTCCTCGCCCGGTGGCGGCCGACGACCTGCTGCCGGAGCGGGTGCTCGTCGGTGACGCCGTCGCACGGCGCACGCTGGTCCAGGACGTCTACCGGCCGCTCGCGGCCGCCGGCGGGTCGCTCCTGGAGACCCTGGCGGCCCACGCCGAGCACGGGCGCTCGCTCGAGGCCGCCGCGCGCGTCCTCTACGTCCACCCCAACACCGTCCGGTACCGGCTGCGCAAGATCGCCGAGGTCACCGGGTGGGACCCCCTCGACCCGCGCGAGGGCTACGTCCTGCAGACGGCGCTGGCGCTCGGCCGCCTCGACGGGGACTCCTGAGGCACGGCCAGCGCGCCCGCACCCTTGTAGGGAGGGCACAAGGAGTCCGTCGGACCTTGGTGTGCGTCGGAGGCCGGTGACCTCCGAGGGGTTCGGCACAGTGGTCGGGTGCTCGCCGTCGTCTGCCCCGGCCAGGGGTCCCAGTCCCCGGGCTTCCTGCGACCGTGGCTGGAGCTGCCCGGGACGGCGGAGCGGCTCGCCGGGTTCTCCGAGGCCGCGGGCGTCGACCTCGTGCGTCACGGCACCGAGTCCGACGCGACGACGATCCGCGACACCGCTGTCGCGCAGCCCCTCATCGTCGCCGCCTCGCTCGTCGCCCTCCGCGCCCTTCTCGACGGACGCGCGGCCGTCGACGTCGTCGACGCGACCGCCGGCCACTCCGTCGGCGAGCTCGCGGCCGCGGCGGTGGCGGGCGTTCTCGACGACGCGGACGCCGTCGGGCTCGTCGCGCACCGCGCACGGAGCATGGCCGCGGCGGCCGCCCTCGAGCCCACCGGGATGAGCGCGGTGGTCGGGGGCGACCTCGAGGCCGTCCTGTCGGCGATCGAGGCGGTCGGCCTGTACGCCGCCAACGTCAACGGCGGCGGTCAGGTCGTGGCCGCGGGGGCGCTCGACGCCCTCGCCGCTCTCGCCGGCGACCCGCCCCCGCGGACGCGGGTGGTCCCGCTCCAGGTGGCGGGCGCGTTCCACACCCCCTACATGCAGCCCGCCCAGGAGGAGTTCGCACCCGTCGCGGCGAGCTGGCCGGCGCACGACCCCGCGCTGCCCCTGCTGTCCGACGCCGACGGGAGCGTGTACCCGGCGCACCACGGGTGCCCGTTCGGCCGCGGCAAGGACGTCCTGCGGCGCCTCGCCGAGCAGGTCGTCGCCCCGGTCCGCTGGGACCTGTGCCAGCAGACCCTGGCCGGCATCGGAGTGACGGGTCTGGTCGAGCTCGCCCCGGCGGGCATCCTGACCGGGCTCGCCCGGCGCGCGCTCCCGGGCGTGGAGACGGTGGCCCTGTCCACCCCCGCGGACCTCGACGCCGCACGCGACCTGGTCCGGCGGCACACCACCCCGCGCACCGAGGAGGCCCCGGCGTGACGCGCCCCGTCCTGACCCAGAGCACCGGACCTGCGGCGACCCGCATCCTCGGCATCGGGGGCGTCCGCGGCGAGCGCGTCGTCGCGAACGACGAGGTGGCCGGGCCGATCGACTCCTCGGACGAGTGGATCCGACAGCGCACCGGCATCGTGACCCGCCGACGCGCCGACGCCGCGACCGACGTCGTCGACCTCGCGGAGGCCGCTGCCCGTGCCGCCGTCGAGCACGCCGGGCTCGTCCCCGCCGACGTCGACGCCGTCATCCTGGCGACCACCACGTACTTCCACCAGACGCCGTCGGCCGCCGCCCTCGTCGCCGACCGGATCGGCGCGGTGCCCGCGGCCGCCTACGACGTGTCCGCCGCCTGCGCGGGGTACACGTACGCGATCGGCCAGGCCGACGCCCTCGTGCGCGCCGGGGCGGCGCAGCACGTGCTCGTCATCGGGGCGGAGAAGATGAGCGACTTCGTCGACCCGACGGACCGCTCGATCTCCTTCCTCCTGGGCGACGGCGCGGGCGCCGTCGTGATCGGGGCGTCCGACACGCCGGGTATCGGACCGACCGTGTGGGGATCGGCGGGCCAGGGGCACCTCATCCGGCAGACCGCCTCCTGGAAGGAGGCGTTCGAGTCCCGCGCCGAGTGGCCCACGCTGCGCCAGGAGGGTGCCAGCGTCTTCAAGTGGGCCGTCTGGCAGATGGCCCCGGTGGCGGACAAGGCGATGGCGGCGGCGGGCGTGACGGCCGACGACATCGAGGCGTTCATCCCGCACCAGGCGAACATGCGGATCATCGACCAGATGGTCAAGCAGCTGCACCTGCCCGATCGCGTGGTCGTCGGTCGCGACATCGCCGACACCGGCAACACGTCCGCCGCGTCCATCCCGCTCGCCGCGGAGCGGCTGCTCCGCGAGGGCCAGGTGGCCAGCGGTGCCCTGGCGCTGCAGATCGGGTTCGGCGCCGGGCTCGTCTACGCGGCGCAGGTCGTCGCGCTCCCCTGAGACCCTGACCTCGGGCCCCGTCGGGCGCCCGCCACCGCCGGGTCACCCGACCCACCACCACGAGGAGAAGAGAACGATGGCGTACAGCGAGCAGGAGATCCTGGACGGCCTGGCCGAGATCGTCAGCGAGGAGACCGGGCTCCCGACCGACTCCGTCTCGCGGGAGAAGTCGTTCACCGACGACCTGGACATCGACTCCCTGTCGATGATGACGATCGTGACGCTCGCGGAGGAGAAGTTCTCCGTCCGCATCCCCGACGACGAGGTCAAGAACCTCACCACGGTCGGCGACGCGGTGTCGTACATCGACCGCGCCCAGGCCTGACCGGCCGTCAGCGGTGCCGGCGGCCCCCGGCCGCCGGCACCGCCGGCACCCCCGCGGTGCCCGCGACCCTGGAGGAGACAACGTGACCGCACCCGAGGTCGTCATCACGGGAATGGGCGCGACGACGCCCCTCGGCGGCGACGTGCCCAGCACCTGGGCCGCCGCCCTCAGGGGCGAGTCCGGCGCGCGCACGCTCGACAACGACTGGGCGGCCACCTACGACATCCCCGTCGACTTCGCGGCCCGGCTCAAGGTGGACCCGGCCGACGTGCTGGCGCGCCCGGAGCTCAAGCGGATGGACCCCTCCGCGCAGTACGCCGTCGTGGCGCTGCGCGAGGCGTGGGCCGACGCGGGTGCGCCCGACGTCGACCCCGTGCGCCTCGGTGCCGTGGTCTCGTCCGGCATCGGCGGCATCTGGACGACGCTCGACGCCTGGGACACCCTGCGGGAGAAGGGGGCGCGGCGCGTGCTGCCGATGACCGTGCCCATGCTGATGCCGAACTCCCCCGCCGCCTACGTCGAGCTCGAGCTGGGCGCCCAGGCGGGCGCCCACGCGCTCGTGTCGGCGTGCGCCTCGGGCGCGGAGGCGATCGGCTACGGGGTCGAGATGATCAGGACCGGTCGGGCCGACGTCGTCGTGGCCGGCGGGACGGAGGCGGCGATCCACCCCATGCCGCTGGCCGCCTTCGCGGCCTCCCGGACCCTGTCCACGCGCAACGACGACCCCGCGGGCGCCTCCCGGCCCTACGACGTCGAGCGCGACGGGTTCGTCCTGGGCGAGGGCGCCGGCATCGTCGTGCTGGAGAGCGCGGCGCACGCGGCCGCCCGCGGGGCTCGGGTGCACGCGAGGATCGGCGGCGTCGGGCTGTCGGCGGACGGCTACCACATCACCTCCCCCGAGCCCGAGGGTCGCGGGCAGATCGCGGCGATGCGCGCCGCGCTCGACGACGCCGGCGTCGCGCCCGAGGACGTCGCGCACGTCAACGCGCACGCCACGTCCACGGTCGTCGGGGACCTCATCGAGGCGCGCAGCGTCCGGGCGGTCCTGGGCGCCGCGGCGGACGGGGTCGCGCTGTCGGCGACCAAGTCGATGACCGGTCACCTGCTCGGCGGCGCGGGCGCGGTGGAGACGATCCTCACCGTGCTGGCGCTCCGCGAGCGCACGGCCCCGCCGACGATCAACGTCTCCCGGCCGGACCCCGAGCTCGCGCTGGACCTGGTCCGCGACACCCCGCGGCCGCTCCGCGCCGGCCAGCTCGCGGCGATCAACAACTCGTTCGGCTTCGGCGGCCACAACGTGGCGCTCGTGCTGACCACGGCCTGACACCGCACCCGGCCGGCAGCACCGCCCCCGTCGCCGCGGAGGTGCACGTGCGGGTGGGGGCGGGCTGGGGTGGCGTCCCTCAGCCGACGCGGTGCAGCCAGCGCACGGGCGCGCCGGCCCCCGCGTACCGGAACGGCTCCAGCTCGTCGTCCCACGCCTGCCCGAGCGCGAGCTCGAGCTCGCGCTGCAGGCGGCTCGCGTCGTCGGCATGCTCGAGCGCGGCACGGATGCGGTCCTCGGGCACGAGCACGTTGCCGTGCACGTCCGTGACCGCGTGGAAGATGCCGAGGTCGGGCGTGTGGCTCCACCGTCCGCCGTCGGCGCCGTGGCTCGGCTCCTCCGTGACCTCGTAGCGCAGGTGCGCCCACCCGCGCAGGGCCGACGTCAGGCTCGCTCCCGTGCCCTGGGCGCCCTGCCAGGAGTGCTCCGCGCGGAACATGCCGGGGGCCGCGGGCTGCTCGGTCCAGTCCAGCGTCAGGCGCGCTCCGAGCACGCCTCCGGCCGCCCACTCGACGTGCGGGCACAGCGCGCGGGGCGCCGAGTGCACGAAAAGGACGCCGCGGGTGATGGCACCGGCCATGTCAGTCCTCCGCTCGGTCGAGGTTCGTCTTCCCCAACGACCTCGGTTCGAGCCGGACTGCGACGCGGTCCTGCGGCGTGCTGGGACAAGCATGCCCGACGAACGGGCCGCGGGCCAGGAGGATCGCCGCCCGGGCGGAGGATCAGCCGAGCTGCTCCCGGATGGCGCGCATGGCCTTGGTGCGCTCGGCGCGCTCGAGGCGGTCCAGGAACAGCTTGCCGTCGAGGTGGTCGCACTCGTGCTGCAGGCAGCGGGCCATGAGCTCCGTGCCCTCGACGACGACCTCCTTGCCGTCCAGGTCGATGCCCACGACCCGGGCGTACCACGCGCGCTTGGTCGGGAACCACAGCCCGGGGACGGACAGGCAGCCCTCGTCGCCGTCCTGGTACTCGTCCTCCGAGACCTCGACGAGGCGCGGGTTGAGCACGTACCCGATCTCGTCGTCGATGTTCCAGGAGAACGCCCGGAGCCCGACGCCGATCTGGTTGGCCGCGAGGCCCGCCCGCCCCTCCGCGTCGACGGTCTCGAGCAGGTCCTCGACCAGCGCCTTCACGCGTGCGTCGCGGTCGCGGACCGGTTCGCACGGGGTGCGCAGGACGGGGTCGCCGACGACGCGGATGTCACGCATGGCCATGCCGTCATCCTTCCACGACGCGGGCCGGCGACCGGCGCGCCACGGGCGGTGCAAGATCGACTCCGTGCGACGTCCGGCGCGCGGTCGCGACGACGGCGACCTAGGCTCGTGAGCAGGCCAGCCCCGGTCAGGGGCCCACGGGAACAGGAGGAGTCTCGGATGCGGACGAAGGCAGCTTTCCTCGTCGGCGGTGCGATCGGGTACGTGCTGGGGACGCGCGCCGGCCGCGAGCAGTTCGAGAAGATCCGCGCGCAGGCCCAGAAGATGTGGGAGGACCCGCGCGTCCAGAGCACGGTCTCCGACGTGGAGCACCGGGCCACGTCCCTGGTCAAGGAGAAGGGCCCGGAGATCAAGGACAAGGTCACCGGCGCCGTCCGCTCGGCCGGGGAGACCGTCCGCTCCCGCGTGGGCGACGGCGGGGACACCGGCCCCGGCGACACCGCCGGCACCACGTCCACCACCGGCATGGGGTCGACCGACGGCTCGACGCCGCCCAGCAGCAGCTACTGAGCCCTGCGGGTCGCGGGCGTCCGTGATCCGGAGGACGGACGAGCGCCGCCGGCGCCCCTCGGGGCACCGGCGGCGCTCGTCCTGTACGGGGCCCCTACTTGATTCCGGTGGTGGCGATCCCCTTGACCAGGTACCGCTGGCCGATGAGGAAGGCCAGGAACAGGGGCAGCAGGGAGACCACGGACATCGCGAACATCGCGCCGTAGTTCGACGTCGACTGCGCGTCGACGAAGCCCTTGAGCGCGACCGACACCGTGAAGTTGTCCCGGGTGCGCAGGTAGATGAGCGGCCCGAAGAAGTCGCCCCAGGTCCAGATGAAGGTGAAGATCGCCGTCGTCGCGAGGGCGGGCACCATGAGGGGCAGCGTGATCTGCAGGAACATCCGGGGGTGCCCGGCCCCGTCGATCCGCGCGGCCTCGAACAGCTCCTTGGGCAGCGCCCGGATGAACTGCACCATGAGGAACACGAAGAACGCGTCGGTCGCGAGGAACTTCGGGACGATGAGCGGGAGGAACGTCTCGAGCCACCCGAGCTCGCGGAAGATGATGAACTGCGGGACCAGCACGACGTGGAACGGCAGCATGATCGTCGCGAGCATGATGGCGAAGAACGCGTTGCGGCCCCAGAACCTCAACCGCGCGAACGCGTAGGCCGCGAGCGAGCAGGACACGAGGTTCCCGATGATCGCGCCGACGACGATGATCAGCGAGTTCGTGAGGAACCGGCTGAACGGAAGCCCCTGGGCGTCCCAGCCGTGGACGTAGTTGTCGAGGCTGAGGCCGCCGGTGAAGATCGAGAGGTCGCGGAAGATCTCGGAGTTCGGCTTGAGCGAGGACACCACCAGCCAGATCAGCGGGTAGATCATCACGAGGGAGAGCGCGACCAGACCCAGGTGCTTGAGCACGCTGCGCGTCGCGCCGTAACCCCGTCCGCGTGGCTCGGGGGCCGGTTCGGCGGGCAGCCCTCGGGCCGCCTGTGCGGTGGTGATGTCGCCTGCGGGGCGAGGGAGCATGGCGCTGCCGGTCTCAGTCGTCATAGAACACCCAGAACTTGGAGAGCCAGAAGTTGAAGGCGGTCAGCGCGGCGATCACCACGAGCAGGAACCACGCCATCGCGGAGGCGTAGCCCATGTCGAGCTCGGTGAACGCCTCCTTGTACAGGTAGAGCGTGAAGAACATCGTGGAGTCGGACGGACCGCCGGTGCCGCCCGAGACGATGTAGGCCTGCGTGAAGGACTGGAACGCGAAGATGAGCTGGAGCACCAGGTTGAAGAAGATGATCGGGGTGAGCAGCGGCAGGGTGATCGACCGGAACCGCCGCAGGGTCCCGGCGCCGTCCACCTTCGCCGCCTCGTAGTACATCTCCGGGATCTGCCGCAGCCCCGCGAGGAAGATCACCATCGGGGACCCGAACGTCCACACGTGCAGGATGACGAGCGTCCCGAGCGCGTAGTCGGGGTGGGCGATCCACCCGGGCCCCTCGACGCCGAACCAGCCGAGGACGGCGTTGACGATGCCCTCCTTGCCGAACACCTGCCGCCAGAGGATGGCGATGGCCACCGACCCGCCCATGAGGCTCGGCAGGTAGAACACGGAGCGGTAGAACGCCAGACCGCGCATGCCCCGGTCCAGCAGCAGCGCGACGCCGAGCGCGAGCACGAGCTGGAGGGGCACGCCCGTGAAGACGTAGACCAGCGTCACGCGGAAGCTGTTCCACAGCCGCGCGTCGCCCGCCATCTCGCGGAAGTTGTCCAGGCCGGCGAACTGAGGCGGTTGGAGCAGGTTGTAGTCGGTGAAGGCCAGGTACCCCGACGCGATCATCGGCCCGATCGTGAACACGACGAGACCGATGAGCCAGGGTGCCAGGAAGATGAAGCCGGCCTTGTTGTCGGGATAGGACCTCGGCGGCCTGGGGCCGCCGCGCTTGCGTCGCACCGCGATGGTGCGCAGCTCGCCCAGGCTGCTCACGAGGACCTCCTCGTCGCGTGAACGGGGGTCGCGAGAAAGCGGTTTCTCGCGGCAGAATGATTCTGCTGTGCGGCCCCCGCTCTGTCAAACACCCGGCCCAGCAGGTGCGCGACGGGCGCTGACCAGCACTGATACGTTCCGAACGGCTGCACGACTTCGCAGCGACGCCCGGAGGTGGCACGTGGCAGCTCGACCCCGCAGGACCACGATCGCAGAGGTGGCGGCGCGCGCCGGCGTGTCGCCGGCCACCGTGTCGCGGGTGATGAACGGGCGCTTCGTGGGCGAGCCGGCGGTGGCCGAGAGGGTCACCGCTGCGGCCCAGGAGCTCGACTACAGCCCGAGCCCGCTCGCGCGGGGCCTCGCCCTCGGCGTCACCCGGACGATCGCCTTCGTCGTGCCCGACCTCGCCAACCCCGCCTTCCAGGCGATGCTCTCGTCGCTGAGCAAGACGGCGGCCCGCGACCGCTACCGCGTGCTGGTCGCGGACACGGCCGAGAACCCCGCGGACGAGCCCGCCATCGCCACCGAGATCCGCCGCCGGTGCGACGCGATCGTGCTCTGCGCACCCCGCATGCCCGACGAGACGCTGGCCCGCCTGACTCCGGAGCTGAGCCCGCTCGTGCTCATCAACCGCGCGGCACCCGAGCCCTCCGTGCCGTCGCTCGCGATCGACTACCGCACCGGCGTGCGCCACCTCGCGCAGCACCTCTACGGCCTCGGTCACCGGCGCTTCGTGTACGTCGCCGGGCCTCCCACCAGCGCGTCCGACGCCGACCGGCGGCGTGGGCTCGACGCCTTCGCGGGCGAGCACGACGACGTCGTGGTGGCGCACGTGCCCGGCGGAGCGGGCGTCGAGGAGGGGCGGCGCGCCGCGCAGGCGGTGCGCGCCGGCGGGGCGACCGCGGCGCTCGCGTTCAACGACCTCGTCGCGATCGGACTCCTGGGCGGCCTGGTCGAGCTCGGGGTGCGGGTGCCGCAGGACATCTCCGTCACCGGGTTCGACGACATCCCGTTCGCGCGCCACACGACCCCGCCGCTCACGACCGCCTCGGTGCCCCACGCCGAGCTGGGGGTCCAGGCGTGGCACCGCGTCCGTGCGCTCATCGCCGGCGGGACCCCCGAGCACGACGTCGTCTTCCAGCCGCGGCCGGAGGTGCGCGGGTCGACGGCGGTCGCCCAGCCGGCCCCCGCTCGTCAGGCGACCCCCTGACGGATCGGCGTTGAAACGTTGCAAACCCGTGATCTCGGATTCGTTGACACCGATGTAAACCGGTGCTAACTTCCCGAGAAAGCGGTTTCTCGTCAGCGTGCGCGCCGACGGGGACGCGGGCCCTGGGGCCCGTCCACTCGAGACACGAAACGAGGCGCAATGAGGCGTACACGACGTTCACTCGCCGGGATCGCATCCGTCTTCGCCGCGACCCTGGTCGTCGCGGGGTGCTCCGGTGCCAGTGAGGAGCCGACGACCGAGCCGACCCCCGGCGGCGACGCCGAGGAGCCCCTGGAGGAGATCGAGCTGACGATCGCCTGGTGGGGCAACGACGAGCGCTCCGCCCTGATGGAGGAGGCGGTCAACCTCTTCGAGGAGGAGTACCCCCACATCACGGTGGTCGAGCAGCCCGTCGGCGCGCCGGACGACCTGTTCAACCGGCTCGCCACGGACTTCGCCTCCGGCACCGCGCCCGATGTCTTCGCCCTCGGCGGCGCGAAGCCGCAGGAGTACGGCGCCGCGGGCACCCTCCTCGACCTGAGCACGGTGGCCGACACCGTCCAGCTCGACAAGTACGAGGACTTCACCCTGACCAACGCGACGGTCGACGGCACCGTCTACGGGCTGCCGACCGGCGGCAACGCGATCGGCCTGCTGGTCAACGAGACGGTCTTCGAGGAGGCCGGCGTCGACCTGCCGGACGAGGACTTCACGTGGGAGGAGCTCGTCGAGAAGGCGAACGCGATCTCGGCGAACCACCCCGACGGCGCCATGGGCCTCGACCTGCGCGTGCAGGACATCCTCGGCACCTACGTCGCGCAGTACGTCGAGGAGGGGATCTACGACTGGGACGGCGCCCTGGCCGTCGGCGCGGACACGATCCAGCAGTGGTTCGACCTGGAGCTCGAGCTGCGCGAGGGCGGCGGCCTGCCCGACCCGTCGGTGGTGGTCCAGAACCACAACGTGACGCCGGACCAGACGCCGTTCGGCACGGGCAACGCGGGCATGGTGTTCTCCTACTCCAACCAGATCGGGTCCTACGCGGCCGGTACGGGCGGGGACACCGTCTCGATCATGCTCCCGCCGTCGTCCACGGACATCTCCGGCGTGGCGGTGCTCCCCTCGCAGTTCTGGGCGATCGCGGCGGAGACCGAGCACCCCGAGGAGGCGGCCCTGCTCGTGGACTGGCTGCTCAACCAGCCGGCCCCGGCCGAGATCATCAAGGCGAACCGCGGCCTGCCGTTCAACCCGGACACGCTTGCCGTCGTCGAGCCCCTGCTCAGCCCGGAGGACGCCCAGGCGGCGGCCTACCTGCAGGAGGTCCTCGAGGCCGGCGTCGTCGCTCCCCCGCAGCCGGCGGGTGGCGCGATCCTCAACGAGCTGACCCAGCGGATGGAGTCCGAGGTGCTCTTCGGGCGCCTCTCCCCCGCTGACGCGGCGGAGCAGTGGGTCTCCGAGCTCGGGGCGGCGCTCGAGAACGCCTGACGTCCCGGCGACGTGGGGGGCGGTCCGGTCGGGCCGCCCCCCACGCGTCTGCCGGGCCCACGCGTGGGCCCGTCCCCCGGAGCGGGCACGGCACACTGGCGCCGTGGAGATCCTCACGATGACCCTCGGCGGGCTGCTCACCGTCGGCGGGGCCGGCGCGCTCGTCGTCGCCTTCCGTCACGGCCAGGCCGGTCGGCCCGACGCCGAGCGCACGTGGTTCCGGTCCGCCGTCGCGGCGCTCGCTCTCGGGTCGCTCGCCTTCTTCGTCACCGTGACGCTCGCGCGCTGACCTGAGCCGGCCACGCGGGCCACGCCTCGCTGAGCCGGCCACGCCCGCCACGCCTCGCTGAGCCGACCGAACCGACCTCGCCGGCCGACCCGGCAACCCCTCCGGGGGGCCCCGGGCGGCGATCACCCGTTCCGGGTGGTGTGCGCGCGTGGCG
>JAEZAR010000067.1 GCA_023430425.1 Actinomycetes bacterium
GGCGTGCTCGCGGCGTCGGCCGATCACTGGCCGCGGTTCTGGTCGCGCGGCGCGGCCCTCGACCTCGGCGGGACGCCGGACCCCCGCGCCCACGAGCTCGAGCGCCGGGCGGTGCTCTCCCAGTACCTCACGGCCGTCAACGGGGCGGGCAGCCTCCCCCCGCAGGAGACCGGCCTGGTCTGCAACAGCTGGCGCGGTCGGTTCCACCTGGAGATGCACCTGTGGCACGGGGCCCACTTCCCGGTGTGGGGTCGACCGGACCTCCTCGAGCGGAGCATGGGCTTCTACGCGCGCACGCTGCCGGCGGCGCGCGCCACAGCCGCCCGGCAGGGGTACGACGGCGCCCGGTGGCCCAAGCAGGTCGGCCCGGACGGGCGCGAGAGCCCCAGCCACATCGGCCCGTTCCTCCTGTGGCAGCAGCCGCACCCGATCCACCTCGCCGAGCTGCTGCGCCGCGCCTCGGCACAGGACGTCGTCGCACGCTACGCCGAGGTCGTCGACGCGACGGCGCGGTTCATGGCCGACGTCGTGGAGCGCCACGACGGCCCGGGCGAGGACGGCCGGTACCACCTGGGGCCGCCGCTGGTCCCGGCCCAGGAGTCGTACGCCGACGTGCGCGACCGGGCCGCCGACCCGCCGTTCGAGCTCGCGTCGTGGGTGTGGGCCCTCGGCGTGGCGCAGGAGTGGCGCGAGCGCGCCGGGCTCCCGCGCGAGCCCCGGTGGGACGAGGTGGCGCGCGGGCTGGCGGCGCCGACGGTGCGTGACGGCCGGTACACGGCGGTCGCCACCGAGCCCTGGACCGTCCGCGACGACCACCCGTCGATGGTCTACGGGCTCGGCGTCGTGCCCGACACGGGCTACCTCGACCGCGCGGTGGTGGCGGCGACGCTCGACGACGTCCTCGCCGACTGGGACTGGTCCTCGACCTGGGGGTGGGACTTCCCGGCGCTCGCGATGACCGCGGCGCGCCTCGGACGGCGCGAGCAGGCGGTGGACCTCCTGCTCATGGACACCCCGAAGAACAGCGCGGGTCCGAACGGACACAACCGCCAGACCGAGAGCCTGCCGGTCTACCTGCCCGGCAACGGCGGCCTGCTGCTCGCCCTCGCGCTCATGGTCGGCGGCTGGGACGGCGCGGGCACCCCGCCCGGCGACGCGCCCGGCCTGCCCGCCGACTGGGTGGTCCGCCACGAGGGCTTCGTCCGCGCCCCCTGACCCACGCGAGAGACCGCCGACCCGTCGACCTCTGGAGCACCATGACCGAGACCCCCGCGTCCGCCGAGCCGACCCCGGCCGACGCCGCCGCGCCGGCGCGCCGGCGGCGCTACGCCGTCGTCGGGACCGGCGCGCGGTCCCTCATGTACGTCCGCGCCCTGCTCGCCGAGCACGCCGACGTCGGCGAGCTGGTCGCGTGGTGCGAGCCGAACCCGGGCCGGATGGACCACCTCGACACGCTGGTGGCAGCCGCCGGGGCACCCCGGCCCGCCCGCTACGCACCCGCGGACCTCGAGCGGATGGTCGCCGAGCAGGGGGTCGAGGTCGCGATCGTGACGAGCCCGGACTGGACGCACGCCGACGTCGCGGGGCGGGCGCTGCGGGCGGGCGCCGACGTCGTCCTCGAGAAGCCGTTGACCACCACGCTGGAGGGGTGCCGCGCGATCGTCGACGCCCTGCACCAGACGGGCCGGGACCTGGTCCTCACGTTCAACTACCGGTACTCGCCGCGCAACGCCGCGCTCAAGGAGGTCATCGCGTCCGGGGAGATCGGCGAGGTGACGAGCCTGCACTTCGAGTGGGTGCTCGACACGATGCACGGCGCCGACTACTTCCGCCGCTGGCACCGCGAGAAGCAGAACTCCGCCGGGCTCGCCGTGCACAAGGCCACGCACCACTTCGACCTGGTCAACTGGTGGCTGTCGGACGTGCCCGAGTGGGTGTTCGCGAGCGGCGCGCTGAAGTTCTACGGCGACGAGAACGCACGCCGCCGAGGGCTCGGACCGCGGCCCGAGCGCGGCACGGTGGACCCGCCGAGCAGCGACCCGTTCAGCCTCGACCTGCGCACCGACCCCACGCTCGCGGCCCTCTACTGGGACGCCGAGCGCCACGACGGCTACCGCCGGGACCAGGACGTCTTCGCTCCCGGCGTGACGATCGAGGACAACCTGTCGCTCCTCGTGGGCTACCGGGACGGTCCCGTGATGTCGTACTCGCTCAACGCCCACAGCCCCTGGGAGGGGTACCGGGTGTCGGTGAACGGGACGCGTGGCCGCGCGGAGCTCGAGGTGGTCGAGCGGGCCGCGGTGCTGCCGGGGCCGGACGGCCGGCTCGTGCTGGACGCCTCCTCGGTGGTGGACGACGCCGCCGACTCCGACGAGCGTCGCCGGGGCGAGCGACTGGTGGTCCAGCGGCACTGGGAGGCCGCACGCGAGTGGCCGATCCCGCAGGGCGAGGCCGGCGGGCACGGCGGCGGCGACGCCCTCCTGCTGCACGACGTCTTCCGCGGGACGGCCCCGGACCCGCTCGGGCGCCAGGCGGGCTACCGCGACGGCCTCCGGTCGGTGGTGGTCGGCGTCGCGGCGAACCTGTCGATGCGGACCGGCGAGCGGGTGGTCGTGGCGGGCTTCGGCCTGCCGCTCTGAGGGGCGCGGGGCCGTGG
>JAEZAR010000077.1 GCA_023430425.1 Actinomycetes bacterium
GGCCACCACGGCCCGCACGGGCCGTCGGGCCGCCGTCAGCAGCGGCAGCAGCAGCGCCCCGGGGGCGACCTTGATCCAGGCGCCCACCGTCACGAGCGCGGCCGCCACGGCGGGCCGCCGCACCCCCACGAGGAGCGCGACGACCATGAGCGGCGCGACGACGGCGTCGAGGCGGCCGATGGCGACGGGCCCGAGGAGCGTGAGGAACGCGAGCCACCACCACGCGCCGGCGGGGGAGGTGCGCTCGGGGTCGGTGTCGCCCGTCGTGCCGTGACCGACCTGCTCCCCCGGGTCGGGGTGTCGACCGGGCGCGACGAGCGCAGCGGTCGCGGCGGCGTCCAGCGCGGTCACCAGCGCGCACCAGCCGAGGGCGTACCCCGTCGTCGACCACGTGGTCCCGAGGGCGGGCAGCACCATCGGCAGCAGCGCGCCCGCGGGGTAGACGAACGGCTCGTCGAGCACCGGCCAACGGCCGTGCTCGAGGCCGAGGTGTACCCACCAGCGGTACAGGTCGACGTCGGCGAACGACTCGGCCGGCACGACCACCACGCCCAGCCAGGTCAGCCACGCGTGCACGGCGGCGAAGGCGGCCCACAGGGCGAGCCGGGCGGGCGCCGCGGCGCCGCCTGCGCTCGCGTGCGACACCCGGGGGTCAGCCCGCCGTCGTCGAGCTGGCGGCGACGAGGATCAGCGGCAGGAAGATCGCAAGGAAGAGCAGCGTCCAGCCGACGGCGCCGAGGTAGCCCGTGACCAGCCCGGCGACCGCCATCCCGTCCCCGCCCTCGCCCCGCTCGCGGATCTGCCGACGGGCCATGTGGCCGGTGATGATCGCCGGGATGGAGGCGATCACCGGGACGACGACGAGCCCGACTATGCCCAGGACGAGCGAGATCACCGCCAGCTGGTTGGTGGGCGGCGCGGGGGCGTAGGCGTACCCGTAGCCGGCGCCGTACGGCTGCGTGTACGGCTGGACCGCGTACTGCTGGGGGTACTGCTGGGCGTACGGCTGCTGGGCGTACGGCTGCTGGGCGTACGGCTCCTGGGCGTACGGCTGCTGGGGGTACTGCGGCTGCGCGTACGGCTGCTGGGGGGTGGACGGCTGCTGGGCGTACGGCTGCTCGCCGGACGCCGACGACTCCTGCTCCGGGCCGCTCGGCCGGGGCTCCTGCTCGCTCACGTGACTCTCCTCGTACGCCGACGACGACGCCTCGCCGACACGCGCAGATCAGCATCCCATACGGGCTCCCGCCGCCGGAGCGGATCGCTAGTCTTCGTCCGGGTCGCGCGCTGGCGCCCCCTCCGCGTCACCGGACGGCGGCCCCAGGACCGAGGGAGTCAGGGCATGAGCAGCATCGGGTGGCGGGTGCACGGGGACGGGCGTCAGGTGACGCCGGGCGCCGTGGTGGCTCCGGACGAGCGGCTCAGCTGGCCGCGCACCATCGGCATCGGCATGCAGCACGTGGTCGCCATGTTCGGCGCCACGATCCTCGTGCCGGCCATCACCGGGTTCCCCGCCTCCACCACGCTCTTCTTCTCGGCCGTGGGCACCGTCGCGTTCCTGCTCATCACCGGCAACCGGCTGCCGAGCTACCTCGGCTCGTCCTTCGCCTTCATCGCCCCCGTCGCGGCCGCCATGGCCGACGGCGGCATGTCGACGGCGCTCGGCGGCATCCTCGTCGCCGGCGCCGTGCTCGCGCTCGTGGGCCTGGTCGTGCACCTGTGGGGCGCGCGCTGGATCGACGCGGTCATGCCGCCGATCGTCACCGGCACGATCGTCGCCCTCATCGGCATCAACCTCGCCCCGGCCGCCTGGGGCGGGGTGAGCGCCGCGCCGTGGACCGCGATCATCACCATCGCCGCCATCGCCTTCGTCACCGTCTTCTTCCGCGGGATGCTGGGCCGGCTCGCGATCCTGGTCGGCGTCGTCGTCGGCTACCTCGCCGCGGTGGCGCAGAGCGAGGTGGACTTCCAGCCGGTCGAGGACGCGGCGTGGGTGGGCCTGCCCGACTTCACCACGCCGACCTTCGACGTGGCGGTGCTCGGCCTGTTCCTCCCCGTCGTCTTCGTGCTCATCGCCGAGAACGTCGGCCACGTGAAGTCCGTCGCCGCGATGACCGGCCAGGACTACGACGCCCTCATGGGCCGGGCCCTGCTGTCCGACGGCGTCGCCACCACCCTCGCGGGGGCGGGCGGCGGCTCCGGCACGACGACCTACGCCGAGAACATCGGCGTCATGGCGGCCACCAAGGTGTACTCGACCGCCGCGTACTGGGTCGCCGCAGCCACCGCTCTCGTGCTGAGCCTCTCGCCGAAGTTCGGCGCCCTCGTCGGCACGGTCCCCGCAGGGGTCCTGGGCGGGGCGGGCACCGTCCTGTACGGGATGATCTGCATCCTCGGCGCGCGCATCTGGGTCCAGAACCGGGTGAGCTTCGCGGACCCGGTCAACCTCACGACGGCGGGCGTCGGGCTCATCATCGCGGCGGCGAACTTCCGGTTCGCCACCGAGGGCGGCCTGACCTTCGAGGGCATCGCGATCGGGACGGCCGCCGTCCTGGCGCTGTACCACGGCATGCGTGCGATCTCGCGGTGGCGCGGCACGCACTGGGAGGCCGCGACCCCGGCCTCGGTGCCGGGCGGCGTGGAGCTCGAGGCGCCCGCCCCGGACGCCGCGCCGGTCCCCGTCCTCGCGGCCGCCGACGACGGTGCACCCGGCGCCGGTCGCTCCACCCAGGACACCCCCACCGCCTGAGCCGCACCCTCGGCGCCCCCGCGCCGGATCCCCCCAGCTCGTGCCCTCGTGGCG
>JAEZAR010000240.1 GCA_023430425.1 Actinomycetes bacterium
GTCGTAGACGGTGAAGCCGACCGGTGGGCCGGCGGGCCGCTGGGCCACGAGCTCGACGCCGTGCCCCGCGTGCCCGGCTCGCCCGGCGGACCCGGCGGCCCCGCGGCGCGAGCGCTCCGCCCGGACGCGGTTCGCGAGGTCGACGACCTGCGGGGTCGAGCGGTAGTCCCGCACGAGCCTCACCACCCGGGCGCCCGGGTGCTTGTCCGCGAACGTGAGCAGGTGGTGCGGGGTCGCCCCCGTGAAGGAGTAGATGGTCTGGTTCGGGTCGCCGACCACGCACAGCTCGTGGCGGCCGCCCAGCCACTGGTCGAGGAGGTACTGCTGGGCGGGCGAGACGTCCTGGTACTCGTCCACGACGAAGTGGCGGTACTGGCTGCGCACCTGCTCGGCCACGTCGCGCCGGCTCTCCAGCATGTGCCCGAGCATGACCAGGACGTCCTCGAAGTCGACGAGCCCCTGGGCGTCCTTGACCTCCTCGTAGGCGGCGAGGAGGCGGGCCACCGTCGTCCGGTCGAACCCGGCGGGGGGCGGCCGGTCGGTCGCCGCGGCGGCGCGGACGTAGTCGTCGGCGGGCACCAGGGAGACCTTCGACCACTCGATCTCGGAGGCGAGGTCGCGGACGGTGAGCCGGTCCACCGACAGGCCGAGGCGCCCCGCCGCCTCGGCGACGGCGGGCGCCTTGTGCTCCAGGATGCGCGGCGGGGCGCCCCCCACGACCTGCGGCCAGAAGTACGACAGCTGTCTCAGGGCGGCCGCGTGGAAGGTGCGCGCCTGGACGCCCGTCACGCCGAGGTCGCGCAGGCGGGTCCGCATCTCCCCCGCGGCCCGCGCCGTGAAGGTGACGGCGAGGACGCTCGTCGCGGGGTACGTGCCGGTGCGGACCCCGTAGGCGATCCGGTGCGTGATCGCGCGGGTCTTGCCGGTGCCCGCCCCGGCCAGGACGCACACCGGCCCGGTCAGCGCGAGCGCGACCTCGCGCTGGTCGGGGTCGAGGTCGGCGAGCAGGGCGTCGGCGGAGGGCATCGCGCCCAGTGTCCCAGGCCGATCCGACAGCGCCCCGGCCGTCCACCGCCCCGACCGCCGCCGACGGCGGTGTCGCGAGAATCACCCCCGCACCGATGGGCGCCGACGCCGGGGCCCGGATAGCGTGGGACATCCCATGAATGAGTCCACGCAGGTCTCCCGACCGACCGTCCCGCACCTGCCGCCGGTCGGCACGGTGACGGTGTTCACCACCACGTGGTGCGGCTACTGCCGCCGCCTCAAGGCCCAGATGGACGACGCCGGCCTGTCGTACCGCGAGGTCGACGTCGAGGACCACCCGGAGGCTGCGGCGCTCGTGGAGCAGGTCAACGGCGGGGACCGGACGGTGCCGACGGTCCTCTTCCCCGACGGCTCGGCCGCGACGAACCCCTCGCTGCGCGAGGTCCGCGAGCGCCTCACCTCCTGACGCCGGTCGCGACGGGGGCGTCAGCCCGCCGGCGGGGCGTCCACCGGCCCCCCGTACCACTCCTCGATGAGGGCGAGCGCGACCGACGTCCGCATCGGCAGCAGGACCCGCCCCTCCCGCACCGCGTCGTGGAGCTCGGCGCGCGTGAACCAGCGCGCCTCGGCGAGCTCGCGGGTGTCCACGGTCAGCTCGACCGTGCGCGCCCGGGCCCGGAACGCGAGCATGAGGGACGCGGGGAACGGCCACGGCTGGCTCCCCATGTACGAGACGTCGCCGACGACGACCCCCGTCTCCTCGGCGACCTCACGCCGCACCGCCGTCTCGACCGACTCCCCCGGCTCGACGAACCCGGCCAGCGTCGAGAAGCGCCGGGGCGGCCAGTGGGGCGCGTGCCCGAGCAGGATCCGGCCGTCGTCGTCGGTCACCGCCATGATCACCGCGGCGTCGGTCCGGGGGTAGTCCTCCGTGCCGTCCTCGGGGCAGCGCCGCACCCAGCCGGCCTGCACCGGGGTCGTCGGCGCGCCGCAGCGGGTGCACCGCAGGTGCCGCAGGTGCCACTCGGCGAGGGCGACGGCGGTGGTGGCGAGGTCCGCGTCGCGGTCGCTGAGGGCGTGACCGACATCACGCAGGGTCGCCCACCGGACGTCCTGCCAGGCCGGCCCGCGCGCGACGACGCCCTCCAGGTCCGGGCCGCTCGGCGGGAGGTCGGCGAGCAGGACCGCGAGGTAGGCGCGCTCGGCGTCCGTGCCCAGGAAGACCCGGACGGGTCCGCGCACGCCGGCCGCCGGATCCGGCGTCCGCCCGGAGCCGTCGCGGGACGCCGCGGGCTCCGGCGTCGGCCCGGAGCCGTCCGGGGACCGGGCCCCCGGTCGGACGACCGGCGCGAGGGTGGCGAGCTCGGAGGGTGCGCGCAGGTCGAGCCGGGTGCCGTCCGCCGACACCGGGAGTCGGCCCTCGTGCAGGACGAGGACGAGGGTCGTGGGGTCGTCCCACAGCTCCGCGACCAGGCCCGGCTCCGGACGCCGGTGCGCGGCGGCGTCGACCACGGACCGCGCGAGCGGGAGCATCTGCACGCGTCCACCGTAGGTGCAACACGCGCCGGACCTGACGCGCCCGACGGCGCGGGGCACCTAGCGTGGGTCCGTGCGCTCACCCCTCGCCCTCGCCGCGCTGGCGACCGTCGCGGTCCCGGGGCTCGACGCCGTCGACGTCCGGCGGCCCCGCAACCCCAGCTCGGGGGTCGACGCGGCAGTGGTGATCGACGCCCAGGGGCGCCGCTGGGTGGTCCGCGCCCCGCAGACGCCGATGGCGGGCGCCGCGCTGGAGGCGGAGTCGGCGCTGCTGGTGGGCCTCGCGGCGCACGTCGACGCCGGCCACGTCCCGTTCGACGTGCCGCGTCCGGCGGGGTTCGTGGAGCTGCCCGAGGGCGGGCGCGCGGTGGTCCACCCGCAGCTGCCGGGAAAGGCCCTGCACCTGGAGCGCCTCGGGCCCGGGCCGGGCCTGGCGGCCGAGGTCGGGCGCGCGATCGCCGCCGTGCACGAGCTCCCGCCGTCCGTCGTGGAGGACGCCGGCCTGCCGGTCTACGAGGCCGACGAGTACCGGCGTCGGCGGCTGGCGGAGGTGGACGAGGCCGCCCGGACGGGCCGCGTGCCGGCCTCGCTGCTCCGCCGCTGGGAGCGGGCCCTCGAGGACGTCGCCGTCTGGCGGTTCCGGCCGGTGGTCGTGCACGGCGACCTGTCCGCCGACCACATCCTGTGCTCCGCCGCGACCCCCGTCGCCGTGCTGGGCTGGTCCGAGGCGAAGGTGGCCGACCCCGCGGACGACCTCGCCTGGCTCCTCGTCGCCGCCCCTCACGAGGCCGTCGACGCGATCCTCGAGGCGTACAACCTGCGCCGCACCGAGCTGCGCGACCCCCACCTTCAGACGCGGGCCCTGCTCGCGGGCGAGCTCGCCCTGGCGCGCTGGCTGCTGCACGGGGTGCACACGGGCGACCAGGCGATCGTCGACGACGCGACGGCGATGCTCGCCGACCTCGCGGAGCACGCGGCGGCCGAGGAGGCGGCCGAGGCCCGGGTCGCTGCCGGGACCGTGCCGGCGGACGCGGACGGGGGCGATCCCGGGTACGAACCCGATGCCGGATCCGAGGGGCGCGACGCCGACGGGATCGCCGCCGCCGGGATCGACGCCGACGGGATCGACGCCGACGAGCCTGCTGCTGCGGGGCCCGACGACCTGCCGGCCGACGGCGACGCGATCGAGCCGACGGACGGGCCCACCGCTGTCGACCCCGCCGCGGAGTCCGCTGCTGAGTCCGCCGCTGCCGACGAGGTCGCCGGTGACGTCGACGCCGACGAGCCGACGGACGCCTCCGCCGACGAGCCGTCGGACCCCCCCGCCGACGACGACGACGAGCCTCAGCCGGCCTGAGGCACCGCGAGCGCGTCCGCCAGCGCGGCCGGGTCCGCCGTGGATCGGATGGTCTGGCCCGTGCCCACGTGCACGAACGCCGCGGCCACCCGCTCGACGGGGACACCGCTGCGGCGGGCCCATGCCAGCCGGTATGCGGCGAGCTGGAGGTCACGCGCCCGGACGGCCGCCGGGTCGTGCGGCGGCGCCCCCGTCTTCCAGTCGACGACGAGCACGCCGCCGTCCGGCTCCGCGAACACGGCGTCGATGCGGCACCGGACGGTGATGCCGCCGACCGGTGTCTCGACGTCCGCCTCCACGGCCAGCGGGGTCCGGGAGGCCCACTCGCTCGCGAGGAACCGCGCCTGGAGGGCGGCGAGACCCGGGTCCTCCCCGGCGTCGTCGTCGGCGCCCGGCAGCGCGTCGACGTCCACGAGCGCCGCCGAGCCGTAGTAGCGCTCGACCCAGGCGTGGAAGGCCGTGCCGCGTCGCGCACGCACGGACGGTGCCTGCGGCACCGGTCGTCGCAGCTGGAGCGCGAACGCCTCGCGGTCAGCCGCGAGCCGCACGACAGCCGACGCCGCCAGGTGCGGGGGCAGGTCCACGCCTGAGCGCTCGTGCGCCCGGCGCCGACGCTCCTCCAGCAGGAGCGCAGCGACGGCACCGAGCTGCCCCGCGCCCTCCGTGCCCTCGGTCCCCGCC
>JAEZAR010000123.1 GCA_023430425.1 Actinomycetes bacterium
TCCTGGCGGGACGTGACCGGCGCGCAGGGTCGGCAGGGCCACGAACGTGGCGACCACCGCGAACGCGGCCGACGCCGCGACGACGAGGAACCCGCCGTGCGCCCCCTCGCGGTCGATGGCGGCACCGGCCGCCGCGGCGCCCACGGACACCCCGACGCCCAGCGCGGTGCCGACCCAGGCCAGGCCGGTCGTCAGCTGGTCGGCGCGCACGAACGAGGTGACCAGCCCGTTGCCGTTGACGATCGTCGGCGCGATGGTGAAGCCGGTGACGAACATGACGGCTGCGAGCATCGGCAGGCTCGTCACGACGAAGAAGAGGGAGACCCCCGCGGCCAGTGCGACCACGCCGATCGCGAACCGGCGCCACAGCGGGCTCCGCCAGTGCCGCAGGCCGTAGCCGAGGCCGGAGAGCATCGAGCCCAGCGCGAAGACGGCGAGCACGGCACCTGCGGCGGCCTTGGTGCCCTGCTCGTCGGCGAACGCGACCGTGGCGACGTCCGTCGCGCCGAAGATCGACCCGACGGCGGCGAAGACGAGGCTGAGCACGACCATCCCGCCCGAGCGCAGGATCCCGCCGCCGGTGCCCTCGGGCGCCCTGGGCACGACCGGTGGCTCGGTCGCGCGCTGCGAGAGGAGCAGCCAGCCGCCGACGAGCACGGCGGCCGCGGGGAGCCAGAGCCCCGCCGTCGGCGCCACCGTCGTGGCGAGCACGGTGGCGACCACGGGGCCGACGACGAAGACGAGCTCGTCGAGCGCGGACTCCAGCGAGTACGCCGTGTGGATGGACCCCGGGTCGCGCAGGACGTACGACCACCGGGCCCGTACCAGGGCGCCGACCGAGCCGATCGTCGCGCCGGCGACGACGGCGCCGGCGAACACCCAGGCGGGGTGCGCGGCCGTGCCGATCGCAACGACGACGCCGATGATCCCGGCGCCCGCCACGCGGAGGGCGGGGGTCATCACGCGGGCCTGCCCGTGCCGGTCCACGAGGTGGGCGAGGAGCGGCGCGCAGATCGAGTGCACGATGACGTACACCGCGGTGACCTGGCCCGCCAGGCCGTAGGACCCGTAGACCTCGGGGACCGCGAGGACGATCGCGATGCCCACCATGGACATGGGCAGGCGCGCCAGGACGCCGGCGGAGGAGAAGGCCAGGGCGCCCGGGCGCGCGAGGACCTCGCGGTACGGCCGGAGCATGTGATCCATTGTCCGCCGCGCCACCGACGCTGCCGACCCGATAACGCCCGAGCGCGGTGTGACGCTGCCCACCGCGGGCCCCGCCTGCCACCCACCCCCGCCCCGCAGCTCTCCACCCCGAGGGACGGGGGGGCCGGAACTCTCCACCCTGAGGACCGGGGGCTGGACCTCCCCACCCTGGGTGGGGCGGGGCGGGCCGGGGCCGGGCCGGGTCAGGCCAGCGCGGCCGAGACCACCTCGCGTGCGGCGTCCTGCACCTGCGCCAGGTGCTCCGGCGAGACGAACGACTCCGCGTAGATCTTGTACACGTCCTCGGTGCCCGACGGCCGGGCCGCGAACCACGCGTTCTCGGTGACGACCTTGAGGCCGCCGATCGGGGCGTCGTTGCCGGGCGCGGCCACCAGGCGCGTGGTGATCGGCTCGCCGGCGAGGGTGTCGGCGGTGACCCGGTCGGGGGTGAGCCTGCCCAGTGCGGCCTTCTGCTCACGCGTCGCAGGCGCGTCCACGCGTGCGTACCAGGACTCGCCGTGGCGCTCGACGAGCTCGGCGTGCAGCTGGGAGGGGGAGCGCCCGGTCCGGGCGATGATCTCCGAGGCGAGCAGGGCGAGCAGGATCCCGTCCTTGTCGGTGGTCCACACGGTGCCGTCGGAGCGCAGGAAGGACGCGCCCGCGGACTCCTCGCCGCCGAAGCCCACCGAGCCGTCGAGCAGGCCCGGCACGAACCACTTGAAGCCCACCGGCACCTCGAGCAGCCGGCGGCCCTGCGCCGCGGCCACGCGGTCGATGAGGGAGGACGACACGAGCGTCTTGCCGATCGCCGTGCCCGACGGCCACCCGGGCCGTGCGCCGCCGTACAGGTAGTCGATCGCCACGGCGAGGTAGTGGTTGGGGTTCATCAGCCCCGCGTCGGGCGTCACGATGCCGTGCCGGTCGGCGTCGGCGTCGTTCCCCGTCGCGACGTCGAAGGGCGCACCGCCCGCCCGGTCCTCGCCCGACATCGCCCGCACGAGCGACGCCATCGCCGACGGCGACGAGCAGTCCATCCGGATCTTGCCGTCCCAGTCGAGGGTCATGAACGACCAGCGCGGGTCGACGGCGGGGTTCACGACCGTCAGGTCCAGGCCGTAGCGCTCGCCGATCGCCCCCCAGTACTCGACGGCGGCGCCGCCGAGCGGGTCGGCCCCGATCCGCACACCGGCGGCCCGCACGAGCTCGAGGTCGACCACCGAGGACAGGTCGTCGACGTACGCCGACGTGAAGTCGTGCCGTCGCGTGGTGTCCGCAGCGAGGGCGGCCGACAGCCCGACGCGCCGCACCTGCCCGACGCCGCCGCGCAGCAGCTCGTTGGCCCGCCGGGCGATCCACCCGGTCGCGTCGGAGTCGGCCGGGCCGCCGTGCGGGGGGTTGTACTTGAAGCCGCCGTCACGCGGCGGGTTGTGCGACGGCGTGACGACGATGCCGTCGGCGAGCCCGCCGGCCGCGGCCGTGGTCCGGACGCCCTCGGCGGTCGTCGCGCCGTTGTGCAGCAGGATCGCGTGGGAGACGGCGGGCGTCGGGGTGTACCCGTCCCGGGCGTCGATGCGCACCTCGACGTCGGCGGCGGCGAGCACCTCGAGCGCCGTCCGCCACGCCGGCTCCGAGAGCGCGTGCGTGTCACGACCCAGGAAGAGCGGGCCGTCCGTGCCCTGGGCCCGCCGGTACTCCACGATCGCCGCCGTGATCGCGACGATGTGCGCCTCGTTGAACGCCCCGTCGAGGCTCGAGCCGCGGTGGCCGGACGTGCCGAAGACCACCTGCTGCGCCGGGTCGTCGGGGTCGGGCGTCCGGTCGTGGTAGGCGGCGAGGAGCGCGTCCGTGTCGACGAGGTCCTCGGGCAGGGCGACGGTTCCGGCGCGCGGGTGCATGCGTCGATCTTCGCACCGGCGTCCCCGGCCTTCCACGGGTGGGGGACCCGCGTCGGCGAGGGGGCCCCCCGCGGGAGCAGCGAGGCGCAGCGCCGTGCCCACCGTGCCCGGTAGCCTGCCGGACCATGGCGAGGAGCGAGTTCGTGCTGCGTCCGTTCGAGGGTCTGCCCGGCGAGCCCGACTGGGTCGCGCTGCGCGAGGTCGTCCCGGCCGCCAGCGCGACGGCGCGCACGACGGCGGAGCACGGCGGCACGGACGTGCTCGTGGTGACCCTCCTGCCGGGCGCGTGGCCGGCGCTGCACCGCGCCGACGGCGTCGTGCTCCTCGCGCTTCAGCAGAACGCGGGCTCGGGGGACGCCTCGCGGGACCTGGCGGACCTGCTGCTGCGGGCGCTCGAGCTCCCGCCGGGGACCCCGCTGCGCTCGGCCCCCCTGCCCGAGCCGGGCGGCCCGCGGCTCCAGGACGTCCTGGACCTGTCGGTGCCGTTCGAGGTCACGGTCCACGAGGACTTCGACTTCTGGGGCCTGGCGGGCTCCGACCTCGCGGCCGACGCCGAGGCCACCAGGGACGCGCTCGACGCCGTACCCACCCGCAAGCTGGGCTCGGTCGAGCACGCCTACTGGACCCGGATGAGCGGACGCGAGTACGTCCGCTGGGCGCAGGCGCACGACGAGGAGGCGTTCATGGACGCCCTGGCCCGCCTGCACGCGCGCCGGGAGTCCGGTCTCGGCGACGGGGGCGCCCAGGGTCGCTTCATCGGCGCGTTCCGGTCGTGCGGGCTCGTCGTGCCCGTGTGGGAGCTGGAGGCCGGCCTGGCGGCCGAGCGCCTCGACACGCTGATGGCCGAGCTCGACGAGCGGCTGGGCGCCGCGCTGGCGACCGACGGCCCTCTCGACGCGAACGCCCGGCGCGCGCGGGCGGGGCTGGTCGCCCGGCAGCTGACGCTGCGCTGAGCCCGGGCGGGCCCGAGCTGACCCGGGTTGACCCTGGTTGACCGGCCTGAGCCCGGCTGAGCCGCACTCACCCGGGCCGAGCCCGGGCTGACCCGGCCGACCCCGGCCGCACGGGCGCGGGGCCAGCGCGGATGACCCGCCGTTGACCACCCGGTGGCGATCGGATGATCCGGCCGCGGGCACCGGCTAGGGTGGACGGGTGGCCAGGTCACGCCGCCCCGACGACGCCGTCGGCGGCGCGCCCGAGGAGCCCGTCGACGTCCTGGAGGCCGCCGCCGCGGACCCTGGCGCCACCTCCCCCGACGTGTACCCCGGTGCGGCCCGGGACACGTCCCCCGACGCACC
>JAEZAR010000218.1 GCA_023430425.1 Actinomycetes bacterium
GGCCGGCTCAGCGCGCGGCCGGCACGGCCCGCCGCAGGCGCCGGCGCCAGTGCCCGACCCGCTTGCGCTGCATGCGCGCCCTCTCGCGCAGCCGCCAGAGCACGGTGTCCCGCGCGCGGGGCGGGGCCCCGACGGGGACGCCGGGGTAGACCATCGTCCGCGTCCCCGTGCAGTACACCGGGCGCTTCGCCGCGTCGGCGATCTCGACCGCCTGGTCCAGGTCGCTCTCGATGAACAGCCAGGCCCGGGTGCGCGTGTAGACCGCCGCCTTGTGCGTGGCGTGGCTGCGCTCGCGCCGGCGCTGCTCCGCGGACGTCGCCGCGTGCATGACGAGCTCGCGGTAACGGATCCCGTGGCGGGCCAGCCACTCCTCGGTCTCGGGTCGGTAGCGCTCGAGCCGCGACGTGACGAGCCACCCGACCTCGGAGGCGGGGACCAGCCGGGGCGGCACGTCGCGCAGGAAGCCGGTGTACGCGGGCCCGTCGTCGTTCTCGTCGTCGAGCGGGTCGCGGCACAGCACGCCGTCGATGTCCATGCAGGCGTCCACCAGGCCGCTGTGGTGCAGGATGTTCCACTCGAACGCCCGCGGCTGCGGCACCTTCTCGTACCAGTGGTCGACCAGGCCCTCGGCGGCGCCCGGCGCGACGTACGGCGCGCCCCACACGACCCGACCGGCCAACGACGGCTCGGCGGCGACCCTGGCCTGGGCCTCCTTCATCGCGCCGCCCCGGTTCGTGCTGTCGTCGACGACGAGGATGCGGCGGGCGGTCGCCACGACGTCCTCGGGGGCGGCGCCCTCCATGCGGCGGCCGCCGCCGAGGACCCGGCCCGCCAGCAGCCCGTCGAGGTCCGCCAGCGGCAGGTGCAGGTGGAGCGCGAGCATGGTCGCGGCCAGCATCCCGCTCCGCGGGATCCCGACGACGAGGTCGACGTCCCGCGGCAGGGACTCCGACCAGGTGGCGATGTCGGCGTTGAGCTGGTGGACGCTGCGGAACTCCATGCGGTGGCTTCCTCCGTGGTCGTGGGCGAGGCGTCCGGGGGGAGACCCTGCAGTTCGCGGTCGAGCCTACGAGGTCTCGACCTGAGCGTCCCGGGGGAGCGGGTTAGCCTGGCTCCTCCGGACGACGAGGTTCGCGCACGACCGCTCCGGCCGCCCGGGGCGACCGCCCGCCGCCCCCGCGGCCCCCTCCGGAGGGAACCACACCCCATGAGCCGACCGCACGCCGAGCCGGTGCCCCCGCCCCGGCGCGACCGGCGTCGGGTCCTCGTCGCCGTCGGTGTCGCGCTGGCCGTCGCCGTGGTCGCCGTGGTCGTCGTGGTGGTGCTCCTGGTGCGCGGCTCCCCAGCGGGCCCGTCCGGTGCGGAGCCGACGGGCGCGGCGACGCCCCCGACGCCCTCGCCGACGCCGACGCCGTCGCAGGCCCCGGAGCCGGAGCCCGGGGCGCCCGCGGTGCTCACCTGGGCGCCGCCCGAGCTGGTGGACCCTGAGACCGTGGAGCTGTCCGCGGAGAACCGCTCGGTCACCCTCGAGCCCGACCGCGACTACGTCCTCGAGCTGCCGGACGAGCCGGTGGAGGTCCGCGGCGGCATCACCGTCGAGGGCGGCCGGAACGTCGTGCTCGTCGGCGGGGAGATCCGCGTGGGCGAGGAGGGCGAGGGCAACGACCGGCGGGCCCTGCTGCTGCGCGACCAGACCGGCACGGTGCACGTGGAGGGGCTGCTGCTGTCGGGGCCCGGCCTGGCCGAGGGCATCAACCTCGACCAGCGGCTCGGCGCCGTCGTCCAGCTGCAGAACATCCGGGTGGAGACCGTCCACGGCGAGGAGGACGGGCACCACGCCGACGTGCTGCAGACCTGGGCCGGCCCGGCGGAGCTGCGGATCGACCGGCTGAGCGGACGCACCACCTACCAGGGCTTCTTCCTGCTCCCTCTGCAGCACGGCGACCAGGACGCGCCCCGGCTCTTCGACCTGCGCAACATCGACCTGGTCGGCGAGGACGGTGCGGGCTACCTGCTGTGGCGCGACGACGCGGACTGGCCGCTCGCGGCGCGCGAGGTGTGGGTGGCGCGCGAGGGCTCCACCGGCGCGTCCGGGTACGTGTGGGACGACGGCTCGCGGGCGGCGGCGGACTGGGCGCAGGTCCGCACGGGCACGCCGCCCGACGGGCCCTTCGTGCCGGAGGGCTCCGTGGGCGTGGGGTACACGTCGCCGGGCTACGCCGACGGTCCCCCCTCGTGAGCGAGGACCCCGGGCGACCCGTCACCGGGCCGGGCGGGCCCCCGGCGACGGCTGCGGACGAGGCCGACGGCGGCCTGCGGGCCCGGGCCGCGCGCGGCGTGGTGTGGGCGGCGGCGGAGAAGTGGCTGGTGCGGGCCAGCACGCTGGTCGGGTTCGTCATCCTCGGGCGGCTCCTGGAGCCGGCCGAGTTCGGGGTCGTCGCGCTGGCGATGGTCTTCATCACGCTCCTCACCGTGGTCACCGAGGGCGGGTTCGGGATCTTCCTCGTGCAGCGGCCGACTATCGACCGGACGGTCGCGACGACGACCTTCGTCGTCAGTGCGGGCCTCGGCCTCGTCCTGGCGCCGGCCCTGGCCCTGGCGGCGCCGCTGCTGGCGGACCTCCTCGACACGCCCGCCCTGGCGCAGGTCCTGCCCGCGCTCGCCGTCGCGCTGCTCGTGGCCTCGCTCTCGGTCGTGCCCGCGAGCCTGCTCCAGCGTGACCTGCGGTTCCGCGACCTCGCGGTCCGGCAGGTGGTCGCCACCGGGCTCTCGGTGGTCGTCGCGGTCGTCCTGGCGTTCGCCGGCGCCGGGGTGTGGGCGCTCGTCGCGCAGACGCTCGTGCGCTCGGTCGTCGCCTTCGCCGTCCTGTGGTGGATGTCGGACTTCCGCCCCGCGTGGACGTTCTCCCGGCCGGCCGCCCGGGAGATGCTCGGCTTCGGCTCGAAGTCCCTGGGCATCGACCTGCTGCGCCGGGTGCGCGACGAGGGCGAGGCCTTCCTCGTCGGCGTCCTGCTGGGGACGACGGCGCTGGGCTACTGGACGGTGGCCCTGCGGCTGGTCACCGTCGTCGTCGACCTCTTCTCGGCCGTCCTCGGCCGGGTCGCGTCCCCGGTCTTCGCCCGGGTGCGCGAGGACGTGCCCCGGCTCGGGCGCGCGCTCGGCTCGAGCATGGCGATCGCCGGGTTCGTCATGGTCCCGGTGCTCGTCGTGCTCGCGCTCACGAGCGAGCACGTGGTCCCGTGGGTCTTCGGCTCCCAGTGGGTGCCCGCCACGGGCGTCGCGGCCGTCCTCGCCTTCCGGGCCGTGGCCTACGCGCTGGGGGACTTCCCGCGCGTGGCGCTGGTGGTGACGGGGGCGCCGGGCGCCGAGCTCGCCGTGACCCTCGGGCAGGTGTGCGGGCAGGTCGTGGTCCTCCTGCTCGTCGCCGACCGCGGGCTGGTGGCCATCGCGCTCGCGCTGACCGGGTGGGCTGTGCTCACGTGGCCGGTGCGCGCGCTGCTCCTGCACCGGCTCCACGGGATCGGCGCGGGCACGTACCGGCAGGTCGCCCTCGTCGTGGTGTGCGCCGCGCTCGCCGCGGGCGCGGTCCTGGGCGCCGAGGCGGTGCTCGACCTCGACGGCGCCCCGTACGTCGCGCTCGCCGTGGTCGGCGGCGGGGCGGTCTACCTGGGCACCGCCGCGCTCCTGTGCCGGCCCACGCTGCGGGAGATCCGCGCGGCGCTGCCGGTCGGGCGTCGCCGTGGGCGCGGGTAGACCCCGCGTGCGCCCTGGCCCCCAGCCGCGGTGCCCGGCGCCCAGGTGCGCACACCCACGCTCGCACCGAGAATGGTGCGAGCCGGCCGTCGACCAGAGGGAGACCATGTGAGGGACGACCGATCGGGGCGTGCTCTCGTGCTGCCCGCCATCCGCAGGTTCTGGCCGCTGGCCCTGCTCGTCGCCGTGGTCTGCGGCGTCGTGGCGACGGCGGCGGCGCGCGCGGCGGGGCAGACCACCTACACCGCGGAGGGCCAGTACCTCGTGCCGGTCGCACCGCCGCAGGCGGCGCCTCTGCCCGGTGAGCCGCCCCCTCCGCCCTCGACCCTGCCCGAGACGGCCTACGACGCCGGCGTGCTCGCGCGGACGTACGAGCTGGTGCTCCTCAACGACGACCTGCTGCGCCAGGCGGTCGCCGCGGAGGTGGGGGTCTCCGTGGCCGAGCTCACGGAGCGCACGACCGTCGTCACGGTCCCGGGCACGCAGGTCATCCGCGTGACCTACACCGGCCGCAGCGAGGAGGAGGTCCGGGGGTACTTCTCGACCCTGAGCACGCTCATGGCGCAGGCCAGCCCGACCCCCTTCCTGCCGACCGGCAACCTCGTGCCGCTGCGACAGCCCGCCGAGGTCGACGTGAACCCGGGCGTCGCGGACGTCGCACCGTGGGCCGGTGGCGTCGCGGGGCTCCTGCTGGGCCTCGGGGCGGCCGTCCTGCTGGAGCGGCTCGACCGTCGCGTCCGCAACGCCGGCGACGTGCGCTGGCTCGTCGGCTGGCCGGTCGTGGAGGCGTCGGGGGCGGGGGCCGCCCTCGAGGCCGTCGTGCTCCGGGTGCTGCGGGGCTCCGCCGACGCGGCACGCGTTGCCGTCGTCGCCGTCCCCGGCGTACCCAACGCGGCCGTGTCCGACATGGCGGCCGACCTCGCGTCCGCCGAGGCCCGGCTGCGCAGCTCCGGCGCGCTCTCGCCGGCCGGCCCGCTCGTGCAG
>JAEZAR010000242.1 GCA_023430425.1 Actinomycetes bacterium
GGCCGTCGCCGCGCAGCCGGCGGGACACGACGAAGGCGCGGACCAGCAGCGCGGGCGTGGCGGCGAGCGCACCCAGCGCCAGCATGGACGCCGCCACGCGGACCAGGCTCGGCGTGGGCAGCGCGAAGAGCAGGAGGCCTCCGTTGGCCAGCACGAGGCGCGCCCCGCCGCCCCGCTCCATCACCTCGCGGGACGCCCGGACCGCCGCGGGCCCCCCGCCGAGCGCCATGGGCCCCAGATGGCCCAACGACCCGAGCAGGACCTGCGCCGTGAACCCCACGGCGAGCGGGGCGACGAGTCCGGCGGTCCGCGCCTGGACCTCCGCCCACGTCGGGGCCGTCGCGACGAGCCAGGCCCACAGACCGACCACGCCCAGCAGCCAGGCCAGCCCCAGGCCGACCGACCACGCGGCGAACGAGTCCGGCGCCCGGCGTCGCGCCTGGCCCACGAGCGGCCACCACGCGACCCCGAGGCCCACGACGTAGGCCACCAGGCCGACGGCGGACACCGGGCGCAGCCCGGTCCCGGCACCGGCCAGGACGGCGCCGAGCGCCCCCACGAGGAGGGGCAGCCCGCGCCGCCCCGCGCGCTCGGCCGCGTCGTCGATCGCGACGCGCAGCATCGTGGGCCAGAGCGTGACGAGCGTTCCCACGACCGCGAGGGCGATCCAGCCCAGGAGCATCACGGCGACGTGCCCGAGGTAGGCGCGCCCGGCGTCGGGCCCGGCGGCGTCGACCATCCGCCAGCCGAGGGCCGCGCCCAGGGGCAGCGCGAGGGCGGATCCCACGAAGTACCTCGTGGTCCAGCCGAGCCGCGACCCCAGCCGGGACCGCGCGGCGGGCAGCAGGGCGGCCGCGTGCCAGAACGCGTTCGCGCCGACAACCGCTGCCCCGGCACCGACGACGCCACCGTGTCCCACCGAGAGCCCCCCGACGACCAGGCCCGCACCGGCGGTGTGCGCCGCGAGCCGCACGGCCTGGGCGCGCGTACCGCCGGGCAGGGGGCGTTTGCCGAGCGCCTGGGCGAAGTGCGCGGACCACACGAGCACGGCCGTGCTCGCGGCGCCGAGGAGCAGCAGGTGGGTCATGAGCCAGCCGGCGACCGGGATCCAGCGGTGCCCGACCGCCACGACCGCGGCGGCGACGAGCCAGCCCAGGACCAGGGAGTTGGTGCGGACCAGCCAGCGCGCCCTCATGCCGCCACCGCCGGCGCACCTCGGCGCCGCCGCGCGTCCTCGGCGGCCACGACCGGCCCGGACCTGCGGGCGCGGACGGCCGACCAGGCCGCGAGCAGGACGAACGCCACGACCGCGGCGACGTTGAGGGCACCGCCGACCTGCAGGGCCCACGCGAGCCCGTGGCCGTCGCCCGCGACCAGACGCAGGGCGAGCGAGCCGTGCAGCAGCGCCACCGGTGCCCAGAGCGCCGGGTGGTACGGGAGCGGCACCCGGAGCACGGCGGGCAGCACCACCGGCGCGTGCGCCATGATCATCGCGAGCGTGAAGCCGAGGAAGACGGCGTGCACGACGGCGTCGTAGCGGGGCCCGCTGGTGGTCGCCCCGCCGAGCAGCCACGACGCGCCGGCCACGGCGAGCCAGCCGTACCCGGCGAGCAGCGACCAGGCGACGTACCTGGGCAGCCCCTGGCTCGACGCCGTGCGCCGGGCGACGTCGTGGCGCACGAGCCACGCCACGAGCGCGACGAGGACGCCACCGAGGAGCACGTGACCGGCGCCCGGCCAGAGCGTCGCGGCGATCACGGCCGCCAGCACGGCCGCCGCGCCCACGCTCGCCCGGCGCGCCTGCGCGTCGGAGATCGCGAGCCTGGCCAGCTCGACGCGCTCCCCCACGATCGTCAGCACGACGAACGCGGCGAACCACGGCACCGCGGCGGAGGTCTCCACACCCGCGCGCCACAGCAGGGCCGCGCCGACCGCGGCCACCGCGCCGAGCGTCTGCACGGCCAGGGCGTCCGAGGCCTGGCGCCGCCAGAGCGCGGCGTAGACGCCGACGAGGGCGACCGCGCCCGCCAGCACGAGCGTCGGGCCGATCGACGGTGGAACCGCGGGGACGACCGCGGCGAGACCGCCCCCGCCCAGGAGCGCCGGGGCGAGCAGGGCCGCACGCCGGCGCAGGGCCACCGCCCGCTCGAGCGCGACGACGGTCCCCACGAACGACAGCACGAGCACGGGCCCGTGCGTCTGCGGCAGCCGCTCCGCCGTGACCGGGGCCGACAGGCCCAGCAGCAGGAGTGCGGCGTCGAGTCCGGTCAGCAGCGCGATCCCGCCGAGAGCGAGGACGCCCGCCCTCAGGACCTTTTCCACTCCGCTAACGGTAGAAAAGAGCGCGCCACGGCACCGGGACGTTGGTCCCGGGTCGCGCGTCAGCCAGGGACCGCGACCTGGCCGAGCCGGGCCCGGTGCCAGACCCGCAGCCGGCCCGCCGCCTCGAACCCTGCCGCCAGGGCGGCGTCGAGCGCGGGCCCGCTCTCGTACCCGACCACGGCCCGGTCCGGGGCACGCGCCGCCACCCACGCGAGGATCCCCCGCCACGGGTCGGCTCCGTCGAGGTCGAACACGTTGGACACCCCGACCACGCCCGCGCTGCCGCGCGTGACGACGCACCCCGCGCGCACGACGCCGTCGCGGGCGTCGGCGAGCAGGCGCACCCGCGGGTGCCCGAGCAGGTCGGGGCGGAACCGCCCCCCCGGGGGTCCGCCGCCCCAGGCGGCCTCCCACGCGACGAGCCGGGCCTCGTCGGTCACCTCCTGCCACACCGGCGCGTCCGGGACGGGAGCGGGCGGCGGGCGCCAGGTCCAGGTCGCCCGGACGAGCTCCTCGAACCCGGCCGCCAGCAGGTCGAGGTCGTCGAAGCTGTCCTTGACCGAGCACCCCGGCCCCGCGTCGAGCTGGGCGAGCAACGACACCGCGTCCACGCCGGGCCGGAGCGTGACGGCGTCGGGGTAGCCCTCGGGCGTGCGGCGCGGGCTCGTCCAGGCATCACGGCCGATGGCGCCGTGCACGCCGTGCGAGGCGCAGTACGCGTCGCACCACTCCGCGTTGTCCCGCGCGGCGGCGAGGACGCGGGCGCGATCGCTCATGGTGATCAGTGTGGCCGCGCACGGTCGGCCCGTCGCGTCGCGGCCGCGGCGACCGGCCTAGGGTGGCGGCCATGAGCGAGGTCCCCTCCGGTTCGCCGGTCCCATGGTCCGCAGGCCGGTGGTCCACCCCGCCCGTCCGGGCCGAGGGCGCCGACGACGGTGACCTCCTCGTCGTGCCCGCGGGCGGCAGCGACGCCTGGCGGCTCACGGCGTACGGGTTCGTGCACGACGACGCCCCGGCCCTCCTGGCCCCGCTCGCCTCGCCCGGGGCCGTCGAGGTGACCTTCACGGCGGCGTTCGGCGAGCAGTTCGACCAGGCCGGCGTCATGCTGCGCGTCGACGAGGCGACGTGGGTCAAGGCCGGTGTCGAGCTCGCGGACGGCGTCCCGCAGCTCGGTGCGGTCGTCACCCTGGGCCGGTCGGACTGGTCCGTGCGCCCGGTGCCGACATGGGCCGGGCGACGGGTGACCGTCCGCGCGAGCCGCGCGGGCGACGCCGTGACGATCCGCGCCCGCGTCGACGACGAGCCGT
>JAEZAR010000259.1 GCA_023430425.1 Actinomycetes bacterium
TTGCGTGAGCCCCACGGCGTCGGCGTCGGCTCGGCGACCACCTGCGCGCCCGCGTCGGCGAGCCGGCGGGTCGCGGCCTCGGCGTCGGGCACGCGCAGCGCCACGCGGACGGCCGGGGCCACGCGCCGGCCCACCTCCACCTCGTCGATGAGGTCGGCCTGCGCGGGGTCGACGACCTCGATCGTGGCGCGGCCGGCGTCGAGCAGCACGACGCGCCCGCGCTCGGAGGAGAAGTCCGCGAGCTGGGGCAGACCGAGGGCGTCGCGGTAGAGGGCGACGGCCGCGTCCCAGTCCTCGACGGTGACGGCGAGCCGCAGCTCGCTCACGGGCAGGGCGTCAGGGGTGTCCATGCCCGCTCAACGCGGACGGCCCGGGCGCGGATTCCGCACCCCGCCGTCCGCGCGGGCCCGGCTCAGTGGTGCTCGTACTCCGCACCCGTGACGAGGTACACGACACGGCTGGCGACCGAGACCGCGTGGTCGCCGAACCGCTCGAAGTACCGGGCTGCGAGGGTGATGTCGACCACCTGCTGCGGCGTGAGGTCCAGCGTGCCGCCGAGCGTGGCGGCGAAGGTCTCGGCGTGCAGCCGGTCCAGCAGGTCGTCGTCGTCGTCGATGGCCCTGGCCATGGCCACGTCCCGGCTCTCGAGCACGGCGGTGACCTCCCGGGAGATCCGCACCGCGCCGTCGTGCAGCTGGTCGAACAGGTCGGTGAGCGGCTCGGGGACCATCGGGCTCGGGAAGCGCAGCCGGGCGATCTCGGCGAGGTGCCGGGCGAGGTCGCCCATCCGCTCGAGGCTCGCACTCATCCGCAGGGCGGAGATGACGGTGCGCAGGTCGCTCGCCACGGGCTGCTGCTGGGCGATGAGCAGGACGCACCGCTCGTCGAGGTCCTTCTCCATGGCGTCGATCGCGTGGTCGGCCTCGATGACCTGCTCCGCGAGCGCGAGGTCCGCCGTCAGGAGCGCCGTCCCGGCGTGGTCGATGGCCGTCTCCACGAGTCGGCTCATGGCCACCAGGTCCTGACCCAGCGCCTCCAGCTCCGCGATGAATACCTGCCGCATCTCGTCCTCTCGTCGTGGCGCGGCCCAGGGTCGCACCGGCGCGTGAACCGCTGCCCACCGCCAGGTGAACTCTTGGGGACGGTAGCCCGCGGGGGCCGCCGGCGCACTCAGGCGCGCGACGGGCGGCCGTACGCTGGCCGCGTGATCGACGGGCTCGCGCTGCTCGGGAGCGGCCTCGTCGGCCTGCTCGTCGGTCTCGTCGCCGGCCTCGCGTTCCGGTACAGCGAGCGCGAGCAGCGGGGGCCGGGGGCGGGGCCGGCGGGGCCCGCGGACGCCCCGGGCCTCTCCGACGACGTCGTCGCGCTCCTCGCGGTGCTCCCGTTCGGAGCCGTCGTGACGACCACCGACCTGCGGGTCGTCCGTGCGAGCACCGCGGCCCACGCCCACCACCTCGTGCGGGGAGACCGGGTGGTGCACCCGGGCGCGCGCGCCCTGCTCTCCGACGTCGCCGCGGACGGCGAGACGCGTGACCTCGACGTCGACCTGCCCGCACCGGCGCTCGGCCGCGGGCCCGTGCCGCTGCGGCTGCGCGCCGCCCCGCTCGGCGGCCGGCACCTGCTGCTGCTCGCGGAGGACCGGACGGAGGCCCGCCGGGTGGAGGCGGCCCGCCGGGACTTCGTCGTCAACGCGTCCCACGAGCTCAAGACGCCGGTCGGGGCGCTCGCGCTGCTGGGCGAGGCGATCACCGAGGCGGCGGACGACCCGGAGGCGGTCACGAGGTTCGCGAGCCGCATCCAGGTGGAGGCACGGCGCCTCTCGGCGCTGGTCCGCGACATCCTCGAGCTCTCCCGCGTGCAGACCGAGGGTGCGGTCGTGGCGGCCCGCGGGGTCGACGTCGGCGCGGTCGTCGCGGAGGCCGTGGACCGCGCCCGCACGAGCGCGGACGCCCGCGGGATCACCCTGGAGGCGGGCGGCCCGGCGGGGGCGGCGAGAACCGTGGTGCTGGGGGACCACGAGATGCTCGTCACGGCCGTGCGGAACCTGCTCGACAACGCCGTCGCCTACTCCGAGCCCGGGACGCGGGTCGCGGTCGTGACCACCGTCCACCGCGAGCAGGGGGTCGTGGAGGTCGCCGTGGTCGACCAGGGCGTCGGCATCCCGGCGGAGGCGCAGCCGCGCGTGTTCGAGCGCTTCTACCGGGTCGACCCGGCCCGTGCCCGCGAGACCGGCGGCACCGGGCTCGGCCTGTCCATCGTCAAGCACGTCGTGGCCGACCACGGCGGCGAGGTGACCGTGTGGTCGGAGCCCGGGCAGGGCTCGACCTTCACCGTGCGCCTGCCCCTGCCGCCGGCCACCGGAGAAGGAGGTGACGGATGACCCGCATCCTCGTGGTCGAGGACGAGCAGTCCTACCGCGATCCCCTGTCCTACCTGCTGCGGCGTGAGGGCTACGACGTGGTGGAGGCGGCCTCGGGGGACGCCGCGCTCGAGCGCTTCGCCGACGGCGGGGCGGACCTCGTGCTGCTCGACCTCATGCTGCCGGGCATGAGCGGGACCGAGGTGTGCCGAGAGCTGCGCCGACGCGGCGACGTCCCGGTCATCATGCTCACCGCGAAGGACAGCGAGATCGACAAGGTCGTGGGTCTGGAGATCGGCGCCGACGACTACGTCACCAAGCCGTACTCGTCCCGGGAGCTCCTGGCCCGGATCCACGCCGTCCTGCGCCGTCGCGGCAGCGCCCCCGTCACCGAGGACCCGGGGTTCCTCGAGGCGGGCCCGGTCCGGCTCGACCCCGACCGGCACGTCGTGGAGGTGGGGGGCACGCCGACGCCCTTCCCCCTCAAGGAGTTCGAGCTCCTCGAGCTGCTGCTGCGCAACGCCGGCCGGGTCCTCACCCGGGGCCAGCTCATCGACCGCGTGTGGGGGTCGGACTACGTGGGCGACACCAAGACCCTCGACGTCCACGTCAAGCGGATCCGGGCCAAGATCGAGCCCGACCCGGCCAACCCGGTGCACCTGCTGACCGTCCGCGGCCTGGGCTACAAGATCGTCGACGACGCCTGAGCGGCCCGGGCCCCCGGGCGAACCGTCGCCCCGAGTTCACCTCGGGTTCAGCGCCCGACGCCGGTCCCGTCACCTGTGCTCCCTACCGTCACGGACGGCCGCCGCGCTCCGCGAGCGGCGTGACGCGACAGGAACGGAACACCGTGAAGCCTCACCGATCGACGCTCGGGCTGGTCGCCGCCACCGGCGCGCTGGCCCTCACCCTGGCCGCCTGCGGCTCGGACAGCCCCACCGCGACCCCCAGCGCGGACGCCGAGCCCGGGTCGGCCGACGCCGGCGACACCTCGCTGAGCGGCTCGCTGGTCGGCGCGGGCGCGAGCTCCCAGGAGTCGGCGATGCAGGCCTGGATCGCCGGCTTCCAGGCCGCGAACCCCGACGTCACCGTCTCCTACGACCCCGTGGGCTCCGGCGGCGGCCGCACCCAGTTCACCGAGGGCGCCACCGACTTCGGCGGGACCGACGCCGCGCTCGACGAGGAGGAGTGGGCCGCGGCCGAGGCGCGGTGCGCCCCGGGAGCACCCCTCGAGGTGCCCCTGTACATCTCCCCGATCGCCGTGGCGTTCAACCTGCCCGGGATCGACAGCCTGAACATGTCCCCGGCCACCATCGCGGGCATCTTCAACGGCGACGTCACGAGCTGGGACGACGCCGCGATCGCCGAGTCGAACCCCGACGTCGACCTGCCGGCGCTCGCGATCACCCCCGTGAACCGGTCCGACGAGTCGGGTACGACGGAGAACTTCACCGAGTACCTCGTGGCCGCCGCCGGTGACGCGTGGCCGCACGAGGCCAGCGGGGACTGGCCGCGCTCGGGCACGCAGTCGGCCCAGGGCACCTCCGGGGTCGTCCAGACCGTGCAGTCGGCCGAAGGCGCGATCACCTACGCCGACGCCTCCAAGGTCGGCGGGCTGGGCACCGTTGCCGTGCAGGTCGGGGACGAGTTCGTGCCGTACTCGCCGGAGGCCGCGGCCGCGGTCGTCGACGCCTCGCCGCTCGCCGAGGGCCGTGCCGGGACGAGCCTCGTGCGCGAGCTCGAGCGCGACACCACGGCGTCGGGCGTGTACCCGATCGTGCTCGTCTCGTACACGATGGCCTGCACCGCCTACGGCGACGCCGAGGAGGCGGCGCTCGTGAAGGCGTTCCTCACCTACGTCGCCAGCGAGGAGGGCCAGCAGGCCGCCTCCAGCGCCGCGGGGTCCGCACCGATCTCCGGCGACATGCGCAGCACCGTGATGGAGCTGGTCGACAGCATCAGCTGACCCGGGGGCTGGTCGGGGGTGGCC
>JAEZAR010000290.1 GCA_023430425.1 Actinomycetes bacterium
CCTCGGGCGTGGTCGCGGGCGCGGCGTCGGCGGGGGCGCTCCCGTCCTGCGGCGGGGCGTCCTCGGTGCGGTCCTCGGCGTCGGCGCGGTCCTGCGGACGCTCGTCGCCGCCCGCGGGGGCGTCCTCGTCGCGGGTCGGCTCGTCCTGGCTGTCGCGTGGCGTGGTGGACATGGGTCCCCTCTCCTCACCGGTCGGCCGATCACAAGGTAGCGAAACGGGGCCCCCGGTGGGCGTTCCGGACGATCCGGGCGGCGACCCCGACGGGATTGGATCGGTCCGCGCCGTGACAAAGGTCCCTCGGACGGCCCCTCCCGCCGCGAAACCATGGGATGTCTCGACACCACCTCGGGCCCGCCTGGGAAGGACCCCTGATGAACCTGCTCGACCGCCGCCGGACCGTCGCCGGGCCCGGCTACAACCGGTGGCTGGTGCCGCCGGCCGCCCTGGCCGTGCACCTCTCGATCGGCCAGGTCTACGCGTTCAGCGTCTTCAAGAACCCGCTCCTCGACAGGTTCGGGTCCAGCCACACGTCGATCGCGGTGATCTTCTCGATCGCGATCGTCATGCTCGGGCTCTCCGCGGCGTTCGGCGGGCGGTGGATGGAGCGCAACGGCCCGCGGAAGGCCATGGCGCTCTCGGCGACCTTCTGGGTCTCCGGGTTCCTCATCGCCTCCCTCGGCGTCTCGCTCGGCCAGCTGTGGATCGTCTACCTCGGCTACGGCGTCGTCGGCGGCATCGGCCTCGGCATCGGCTACATCTCGCCGGTCAGCACGCTCATCAAGTGGTTCCCGGACCGGCCCGGCCTGGCGACCGGTCTCGCGATCATGGGCTTCGGGGGCGGCGCGATGGTCGCCTCACCGCTCACCGCGCGGCTCCTGGACACCTACGCGGCGACGCCCGCGGAGGCCATCGTGCCGACGATGCTCACCCTCGCCGCCGTGTACGCCGTGCTCATGACGGCGGGTGCGGCGGTCATCCGGGTGCCCGCCCCGGGGTGGCGCCCCGAGGGCTTCGTGCCCACCCAGCGCAAGCGCGCGATGCAGACGCACGCCGACGTCCGGGTCGGCCGAGCGGTGCGGACGCCGCAGTTCTACCTGCTGTGGATCGTCCTGTTCACCAACGTCACCGCGGGCATCGGCATCCTCGAGCAGGCCTCGCCGATGATCCAGGACTTCTTCTCCTCGGTCACCCCCGAGTCGGCCGCCGGCTTCGTCGGGCTCCTCTCGCTGGCGAACATGGCCGGGCGGTTCGCCTGGTCCACCTTCTCGGACCGCCTCGGCCGCAAGCCGACGTACGTGATGTACCTCGGCGTCGGGGCGCTCCTGTACGGCACGCTGGCGCTCTTCGGCGCGAGCGCGAGCGTCTCGCTCTTCGTGGCGGTGACGTTCGTCATCGTCAGCTTCTACGGCGGCGGGTTCGCGACGGTCCCGGCGTACCTGAAGGACCTGTTCGGTTCCCTGGAGGTGGGCGCGATCCACGGTCGCCTCCTCACCGCGTGGTCCGCGGCCGGCGTCGCCGGTCCGCTCATCGTCAACGCCATCGCCGACGCGCGCAGCGCCCAGGGCGTCACGGGGGCCGACCTCTACCTGCCGTCGCTCGTCGTGATGGCGGTCGTCCTGCTCGTCGGCTTCGTCGCCAACGCGCTCATCCGCCCGGTCCACGAGAAGCACCACGAGTCGCCGGTCCCGGCGCCCGCCACCCCGCAGTCCCAGCCCGAGCTCGCCGCCGCCGGCGTGAAGGAGTCCTGACATGACCGCCACCGACACCGTCCTCGACCGTCCCGAGACGGCCCCGGCCGACGCTGAGGGGTCGGCCACCCCCGTCTCCCGCACCCGCGCGGCGTCGCTCGCCATGGGCCTGTGGGTGGTCGTCGCGGGTCTCCTGGCCTACGGCGTCGTGCAGACGGCGCTCAAGGCGTCCGCGCTCCTCGGCTGAGCCCCGTCCCCCGTGGGCGAGAATGGTCCCATGACTCCACGGCTGTTCTCCCCGGTGACGCTGCGCGGGCTCACGGTCCGCAACCGCGTGTGGCTGGCGCCCATGTGCCAGTACTCCGCGCAGGCCGACGGGCTGCCCGGCGAGTGGCAGCTCGTCCACCTCGCGGCGCGGGCGTCGGGCGGGTTCGGCATGCTCCTGACGGAGGCGACGGCCGTCGTGCCCGAGGGCCGGATCACCCCGCAGGACACCGGCCTGTGGTCCGATGCCCACGCCGACGCCTGGCGCGACGTCGTGGCGGCGGTCCACCGCCGGGGCGCCGCGGTCGGCGTCCAGCTGGCGCACGCGGGGCGCAAGGCGTCGACCTACCGCCCGTGGGCGCCCGCCCAGGGCAGCGTCCCGGCCGTCGACGGCGGCTGGCCGACGGTCGGTCCGTCGGCGGTGGCGTTCCCCGGGTACGCGCCCCCGGCGGCGCTCGACCTGCCCGGCATCGCGAGGGTGGTCGACGCCTTCGCGGCCGCGGCGCGCCGGGCCGAGGCCGCGGGGTTCGACGCCGTGGAGGTGCACGCCGCCCACGGCTACCTGCTGCACCAGTTCCTCTCGCCGCTGTCCAACCGCCGCGAGGACGCCTACGGCGGGTCGCTGGAGAACCGTGCCCGCCTGCTGCTGGAGGTGACCCGCGCGGTGCGCGCCGCGTGGCCCGCGGACCGGCCTCTCCTGGTGCGCCTGTCGGCCACGGACTGGACCGAGGGTGGCCTGGGCGTCGACGACGTCGCGACCGTCGCGCGCTGGCTCGGCCCCCTCGGGGTGGACCTGGTGGACGTGTCGACGGCGGGCAACGTCCCGGCGCAGGTACCGGTGGGGCCCGGCTACCAGGTCCCGCACGCCGCGGCTGTGCGAGCGGCGTCGGGCCTGCCGACGTCCGCGGTCGGGCTCCTCGTGTCCGGGGCGGCGGCCGAGCAGGTGCTCGCCGACGGCGCGGCCGACGTCGTGATGATCGGCCGGCCGGCGTTGCCGGAGCCGTCGTGGCCCCTGCGCGCGGCGCACGAGCTCGGGGTGCCGACCGCCCTGGACGGCCCGGCGCCGTGGTCACCGCAGTACGTGCGGGGTGCGTGGGCCTGAGGCCCGCCGACCCCCGTCCCGGCGCTCGGGCGGAGGCCCCGCACAGAACGGCGGCGCCCCCGACAGGGGCGCCGCCGACACAGCACAGGAGGCGAGGTATCAGGCGCTGCTCGATACGTGCCGCAACGGGCTAGCCCGGTCGGCAGGTCCTCTCGAGGACTGGTCGCGCGTGGGTTCTCGCGGCTCCCGATGTGCTGTTGTGACTCCTTTCTAGCCCACCGCCCAGCGGAGGGGAAGCGATGGCGCCCTGTTCACCCGACAACGCCTCTGACCTGCGACGACGCCGGCGAGGCGTCCCGCTGGTCGGGACCCGGCGGCTCATCATGTGGCAGATCTTGGGACGCGGCCGGGCGGGCGGGAGGGGCGGGGCTCGTCAGGCGGTGCTGCGCCGGCGTCGGCGGACCAGGAGCGCCACAGCGACGGCGGAGGCGACCACGACCGCGAGCGCCGGGACGCTCCGGCGCGGCGGCGGGAAGCTGGGACGCAGCGCGACCGGCCGGACGAACGTGAGCGTCTCCCAGCCGTGCTCGGCGGCGATCTTGCGCAGCGCCCGGTCGGGGTTCACGACGAAGCCGTGTCCCACCAGGTCGAGCATGGGGGCGTCGGTCAGGGAGTCCGAGTACGCGTAGCTGGCGGCGAGGTCGTAGTCCTTCTCGGCGGCGAGCTCGCGCACGGCCGCGGCCTTGTTCTCCCCGAACGCGTAGTAGGCGATCTCGCCCGTGTAGCGCCCGTCGACGACCTCCATGCGGGTGGCGATGACGTGGTCGGCGCCGAGCATCGCGGCGATCGGCTCGACCACCTCCGAGCCCGAGGCGGAGACGATGACGACGTCCCGGCCTGCCAGGTGGTGCTCGTCGATGAGCGCCATGGCCTCGGCGTAGACGGTGGGCTCGATGTGCAGGTGCAGGGTCTCGGTGACGATCTGGGAGACCTGGGCGACGTCCCAGCCCTTGACCATCGACGACAGGAACTGGCGCAGGCGGTCGGTCTGCTCCGTGTCGGCGCGTCCGAGCAGGAAGAGGAATTGCGCGTACGCGGTGCGCAGCACCTCGCGCCGGGTGATGAGCCCGCCGGCGAAGAACGGGCGCGAGAACGCGGTGACCGACGAGGTCGCGATGATCGTCTTGTCGAGGTCGAAGAACGCGGCGGCGGCCGGCATCTGCACCCCCTTCGCGACGTCGCTCGCCCTGCGCCTGGCTGTGGTCGGCGCGCACCGGTGCGAGCCCGGCCGCGTCGGTCCTGCGCGTCGAGCCTATCGGCCTGCGTCCACACCGGGCCGTGGCCCGCCCGCGTCCCCCGGTGCGAGGGGCAGGGAGAGCGGCACCCGGGCGGGGCCGTCGACGCTGGCAGCGGCCGACGGGAGGGGCCGACGGGACGGGTGCGGGACGGGATGGGACGGGCACGGGACGGGCACGGACGGGCACGGACGGGCAACGGGACGGGGTATGGGACGGGCCACGGGAGGTCGGGTGCGGGGGCGGGTGATCGCGGTGGTCGGCGCGGCCGGTGGCGTGGGCGCGTCCACGCTGGCCGCGCTGCTCGCCGCCCGGCTCGCCCGCACGACCCGGGCCGCGCTGGTGGAC
>JAEZAR010000293.1 GCA_023430425.1 Actinomycetes bacterium
TCCGGCACCACCGGCGCGTCCGGCCGGGCACTGCGCGCGGCCTGCCAGGTGGCGGCCGGTCCGGTGACCAGCGCCACGTGGGCGATCCCGTCGTTCATGGCGACCTCCTTCGTCACCCCTACGACGACGGACCGGGGCACGCGAGGACACCCTGGCCGGGACCGGCCTCAGACGGGCACGGGACCCGTGCTGTGCCGCACCACGAGCTCGGTGGGCAGGACGACGTGGGCGGGCTCGTCGTCCGAGCCCACCCGGTGGCGGGCGATGGCGGTCGTGAGCTCGGCGGCCGCCGCGCGGCCCTTCGCCACCACGTCCTGGCGCACGGTCGTCAGCTCCGGCCGCGCCCGCCGGGCGATCTGCGCGTCGTCGAACCCGACGACCGACACGTCCTGCGGCACGCGGAGGTCGAGGTCCTGGGCGGCGCGGACCGCACCCCAGGCGAGAGTGTCCGAGAAGCACAGCAGGCCGGTCGGACGGTCGTCGGTGTCGAGGAGGAGGCGCCCGCCGTCGTACCCCTCCCGGTCGGTGTTCTCGCGGACCTGGACGGCCGTGACGCGGACTCCCGCCGCCTCGAGGACCTCGGTCCACGCCGTGACCCGCTCCCGCGAGACGAAGTCGCCGCCCGCCTGCGACGGGTCGGGCACCACGCCGTGCGGCCCGGTGAACGAGACGGTGAGGAGTCCGACGTGGCGGTGCCCGAGCGCGACGAGGTGCTCGGCCCCCTGCCGCCCACCGGCGCGCTCGTCCACCGTGACGCTCCCCGCCCCCGGCGTCGGCTCCCGGTCGACGAACACCAGCGGCAGCCGGCGCCGGACGAGCCAGTCGAGGGCCGGCGCGCCGTCGGGGCAGGCGTAGACGAGGGCGCCGTCGATCGGGACGTCGCGGGCGGGGATGGTGTCCGCCGAGCCGTAGAGCGGCAGCAGGGTCACGGCGAGCCCCGTCGGCGCGAGCTCCTCCGCGACGGCCCCGAAGAACCGCGTCGCGACGTCGTCGCGGAAGGCCGTCCCCATCGAGTCCGTGAGCAGGATGCCGACGGCACCCGTGGTGCCGCGGGCCAGCGCACGCGCCGCGGGGTCGGGACCGACGTACCCGAGCTCGGCTGCCGTCGCCAGGATCGTGGCGCGCAGGGACGCGGAGAGCTGGTCGGGGCGCGAGAACGCGTTCGAGACCGTCATGCGGCTGACCCCGACCCGCTCGGCGATGGTCTGCAGCGTCACGCGAGCCATGGCACCTCCCTCCCCTCGGTGCGCACCAGAGTAGGGGTTCGTGGTGACGCTCCCACCATGTTTGCGACGTTCCTGGGCGACCGGCGGCGGCCGTCAGTCGGCGGTCACGAAGGCCGCGCACGCGTGATCGGCGACCTCCACCCCGGCGAGCGCCTCCGCGGCCTGCGCGCGCCCCAGGTTCCACGCCCCGAGGCCACCCTCGCCGGCGCCGTCCCTGCCGGCGAGGACGCACGACCGCAGCGGCTCGTCGAGGGCTGTGGCGTCCGGGACGGCGTCGGCCGAGAGGCCCTGCAGGTAGGCCACGTCGAGGGGCACGTCGAGGGGGGCGCGCGCGTTGTGGCGCAGGACGAGGGCGTCCGGGTTGACGGCGGCGAGGGCGAGCAGCGTCGCGGCACCCACGCCCACCACGGCCCGCGGCAGCCAGCGGGCGCGCCAGCGCACGCCGGCTGCGAGCACGAGCAGGAAGACGACGCCGAGCGCCGCCTCCGTCGCGAGCACCACCACCCGCAGGCGGGTGAGGCCGTACGCCTCGACGTAGAGGTTCATCCGGAGCAGCGCCGAGCCCACGACGCCGAGGGCGCCCAGGCAGACGCCGGCGAGCGCCGCCGCGGTGACCAGCCGCTCGGTCCGGGTGCCGCGCGGGGCGCGCCGCGCCGCGACGGCGACCACGAGGAGCGCGAGGAAGGTGACCGCCATGAGCTGCCCGAACCCGCTGCGGGCGTACTGGGCGTAGGTGAGCCCCGCGCTGCGCAGCACGTGCTGGTGCCCGCCGAGCAGGGCGCTGACCTGCAGGCCGATGAAGCCGAGGACGAGGACGGCGAGCGAGGCGACCGGGAGCACCCACTCGCCGAGGGCGGCCGGCCGCGGCCGGGCCAGCGCGAGGTCCCCCCACGCGGGCGGGGCGAGCGCGAGGTGCGTCGCCGCCCCGGCGACGACGGCGACCGCGAGCCCCACCGTGAGCCGCGCGGGGGCGAGGTCGAGGTCGACGCCGGACAGGTACGCCGCGAACACGCCGTCGGCGCTCGCCAGCAGAGCCCCGAACACGCCCAGGAGCACGGCCGTCACCGCGAGGCTGCGCACGGCGGCCAGCACCTGCCGTCGACGGCCCCCGAGCCCGCCCGCCGTCCCACGGGCCAGCCACGGCAGGGCTCGCACGAGGCCGAGGAAGAGGCTGATCGGCGTCGCGAGGAGCGCCGGAACCGACCTCCCGTCCGTGACCGCCACGGCGCCCGCCCCGAGCGAGCCGAGCAGGCACAGGGCGACCAGCCACCCCGCGTCGCGGACCGCGGCCACCCCCGCGAGCGCGACTGCTGCACCGACGAGCAGCAACCCCGAGCCGGCCCTCCGCCGCACCAGGGCGGGAAG
>JAEZAR010000315.1 GCA_023430425.1 Actinomycetes bacterium
GCCCTGGTCGGGCCGGGGGGCCGTGGGCGTGCCGTCGGCGCCCACCGGCGCCCTCGGGCCACCGTCCGCCGCGGCCGCGCCGGGACGGTGCCCGGGGACGTCGCGGTAGAAGTCGAGGAAGAGCTCCTCGAGGTCGCGGTCCCGGGCCTGCCAGCGCACCAGGTGGTGGCGCATGGCGACCTCGAGCAGCGGCCGGGGCTCACCGTGGAGCCGGCACGTCACCGTCGTCCCGTCGACCCGCACGTCCTGGCAGCCGGGCACGCGGACGAACTCGGCGGCGGGCACGGGGGAGGCGAACCGCAGCAGCACCTGCTGGCCGGCGCGCGCCCGCAGCGCCCCGACGTCGTCCACGTCCACCACCCGCCCGGCGCGCACGATCGCGACCCGCCCGGCGACCTCCTCGACCTCCGCGAGCACGTGCGAGGACAGGAAGACCGTCGCCCCGCGCTCCCGCGCCTCGTCGAGGAGCCGGCGGAACTCGACCTGCAGCAGGGGGTCCAGCGACGAGGTCGGCTCGTCGAGCACGAGCAGCTCGGGGGAGTGCATGAACGCCTGCACGATCGTCACCTTCTGCTTGTTGCCCTTCGAGAGCGCGGGCAGCGGCCTCGACAGGTCGAGCCCGAAGCGCGCCGCGAGCTCCTCGACGCGCTCCGCGCCGGCGCCCCCGCGCAGGCGGGCGAGGTGGTGCAGGTACTCCCCCGCGCGGCGCCGGCGGGGCAGCCCGAGCTCCCCGGGCAGGTACCCGATCCGGGCCCGCAGCGCCGGGCCGCCCGCCCGCGGCTCCTGGCCCAGCACCTCCACCAGACCCGCGGTCGGCCGGAGCAGGTCCAGCAGCAGGCGGATCGTGGACGACTTGCCCGCCCCGTTCGGGCCGAGGAAGCCGAACACCTCCCCGCGCTCGACGCTCAGGTCGAGCCCGTCCAGGGCGCGGACCTTGCCGTAGTCCTTGACCAGGCCCTCGGTGCGGATGGCGGCGGTCACGGTGCACCTCCGGGCGTGCCGCGCGGCCGCCGGGGTGACGCGCCGGTCGGCGCGGGCGGCCAGGGCCGTGGCACGGTCCCGCTGCTCACGCTCCTCCGGGCGGGTGCCCCGGTCAAGGTCCTTCCGGCCGTGTCGCGGGGAGCGCTGGGCGGGCGACCCCACGCCCGCCGACGTAGCGTCGGACGGTGGCCGACCACGACGAGGGGGACCGGCGCGACGGCGCCGCCGGTCAGGACCCGACCGCCGACCCGAGCACCCGTGACCGCCTCGCCGAGCCGACGCGGTCGAGCGAGCGCGCACCGGATCCGCCGCTGGTCCTGGTCCTGCACGGCGGGCGCGGCGACCTCGCCCGGCGGCTGGTCGTCCCCAGCGTCGCCACGCTGCACCGGCGCGCCCTGCTCCCCGAGCACTGGGCGCTCCTCGGCACGGGGCGCGGCGTCGTCGGCACGCAGGAGTACGCCTCGTTCGTGCGCGACGCGCTCGAGGAGTTCGGGCAGGAGGACACCCGCGACGCCGACGTCGAGGCGCTCACCCGGCACGCGGCGTTCACGGGCGAGGTGGGCGACGACGAGCCGGGGGACCTCCCGGGCGTCGTGGAGAACGTGCGGGCCGTCCTCGCGGAGGCGGCCGGCGCGGACCCGGCCGACGTCGTCGTCGTGCACTACCTCGCGGTGCCGCCGCAGGCGTTCGAGCCGCTCACACGCAACCTCGCCCGCCACGGCCTGGCGCGCGGACCCGACGGTCGTGCGGACACGGTCCGGGTCGTCTACGAGAAGCCCTACGGCACCTCCCCCGAGTCGTTCGCCGCGCTCGACGCCGTCGTGCACGAGGCCTTCGAGGAGGAGCAGGTCTTCCGGATCGACCACTTCCTGGGCAAGGAGGCGACGCAGAACCTGCACGTGCTGCGCTTCGCGAACGAGCTGTTCGGGAGCATCTGGTCGCGCCAGCACGTCACCCAGGTGCAGATCGACGTCCCCGAGACCCTCGACGTCGCCCAGCGCGCCGAGTTCTACGACGCCACCGGTGCCGCGCTCGACATGGTCGTCTCCCACCTGTTCCAGGTCGCCGCGCAGGTGGCGATGGAACCGCCCCGCCACCTCGCCGTCGAGGACCTGGCCCGGGCTCGCGAGGAGGCCCTGCGGGACTTCCGGGACCTCGACCCCGCCGACGTCGTGCTCGGCCAGTTCGAGGGGTACCGCGAGATCGAGGGCGTCGCCGACGACTCGCAGACGGACACGTTCATCGCGGCCCGGCTGTGGATCGACAACGACAGGTGGCGGGGGGTGCCGTTCCTGCTCCGCACCGGCAAGCGGATGGCGGCGTCGGCGCAGCGGGTGACCCTCGTCCTGCGGCGCGACCCCGAGCACCTCTACGGCGACGAGGTGCCCACCGGCCGGATCTCCGTCTCCCTCGCGGGCGACGGCGCCATCGAGGTCACGTCGGTGGTCAAGCGGCCCGGCCCCGACCTCGACCTGGCCGTCGGCACCGCCCGCCTCGACCTCGACGACGTGGAGCCGGGGGCGCCGCTGCCGGCCTACGCCTCCCTGCTCGACGACGTCCTGCACGGCGACCGCACGCTCTTCACGACGCCGGGCGGGCTCGAGGCGGCCTGGCGTGCCTTCGCGCCCCTGCTGGGCCCCGACCGGCCGGAGGTGGTCCCGTACGCCCCCGGCTCCTGGGGGCCCGACTCGGCCCTGGAGCTCGCCGAGCCGGAGGGCTGGACGCTCGGCGGCCGGGCGGGCGAGAGCGAGCACGCGGGCGAGGGCGAGGGCAAGAAGGAGGGCGCGGGCGAGGACGAGGGCGAGGGCGCGGGCGGGGGCTCACCCGGCCGGTGAGCACGACCCGCTGGGCCGTTCGGGTGAACGACCCGGGTTCGTCGCCGCAAGGTCTCCCCTCCGGGTACCGGGGACGGCCACCATGGGGCGGTCCGTCACTGCGTCCACCGCGGCCCCGTCCGCGCGAGAAGAGGCCTGGATGTCTACCGCCTACCCGCCCCCGCCCGGTGACCCGAACGCCACGCCGCCGGGCCCCAGCAGCGCCCAGCCGCCGCAGCAGCAGTACTCCCAGCAGCAGTACCCCCAGCAGCAGTACCCCCAGCAGTACGCCCAGCCCGCCTACGGGGCCCAGCAGTACGGGCAGCCGCCGGCGTCGGGCGGGACGAACGGCATGGCCGTGACCGCCCTGATCCTGGGCATCCTCGCGCTGCTCATGGCGTGGATCCCCGTCATCAACGTCCTCGCGATCATCCTCGGGCTCGCGGCCCTCGTCCTCGGCTTCCTCGGCCTGAAGAAGGCCGCGCAGGTCGGCGGCCGGGGCCTGGCCATCGGCGGCATCGTCACCGGCGCCCTGGCCGTGCTCGGGGCGATCCTCATGTACGTGGCCGCGGCCCTGTGGCTGAACTCCGCGTCCGACGACATCGACAACTTCAACTCCGAGCTCGAGGAGCTCAACCAGCAGCTCCAGGAGGACCTGGAGGAGCTCGAGCAGAACGGCTGACCCGCCGTCCCCGGATCAGACGCCGGGCGGGGTGCCGGGCGCGGCACGCCGCCCGGCGTCCCGCGTCGGGGCGAGCAGCATGAGCACGCCGACGACGACGGTTGCCGCCCCGGACCAGGCCATGCTCGCCCGGGCCCCCAGGAGCGCGACGAGCGCCGCGCCCGACGCGAGGCCGATCAGGTTGCCCGCCTGCAGCACGCCGCTGACCGCGCTGAACACGCGGCCCCGCAGGGCGTCGTCGGTCCGCGCGCGGACGAGGGCGTTGAGGCACACCCGCTGGGCGGCGTTCGCGGCCCCACCGATGAGCCAGCCGATCCCGACCGCCACGATCGAGACCACCGACGCCGCGGCGAGCAGGGCGAGCCCGACGGCGACGGTCGTGCCCGCGAGCCACCGGGCCAGCACCGACTCGCCGACCAGCCGGCCCGCGTACCAGCCGCCGACGACGCCGGCCGCCGGCCACAGGGCCGTCACCAGCCCGTAGGCGGACGCTGAGGCGCCGATGTCGTCGAGCACGTAGAACACGTCCGCGATGTTCACGAGCACGCTGATGAGCGTCGCGACGCCCAGGCCGGAGACGCCGACGAGCAGCAGCCGGTCCGCCCGGATCTGCGCGAAGCCGAGCCACACCGAGGCCGTCGACCGTGCGTCGTCGGGGGACGGGACCCGCTGCGTGCGGATGAAGGCGACGGCCACGGCCATGACGAGGGTCGCGGACGCGGCCAGGAGGAGCGCCGTGCGCTCCGACGTCGCGTCGACGAGCACGCCCGCGACCGCGAAGCCCGCGAGGAAGCCGGCCTGGCTGATCATCGAGAACCAGCCGTACGCCCGGGTCGCGCGCTCCTCGCCCGAGACGCGCGGCAGCAGCGACGCGACGACGGGGTTCGCGACGGCCGTCCCCACCCCGAGCAGCACGAGCGAGCCGATGATGAGCGCCTCGCCCCCCGGACGCATGCCGAGCAGCCCGCAGGCAGCCAGCGCGAGCCCCTGCAGGCCGATGGCCCCGAGCAGGAGCTCCCGGTTGCGGACGCGGTCGACCACGCGCCCGACCACCGGCGCGAGCAGCACGACCGGCAGCAGCTCGCCCGCCCACGCCGCGGCGATCCAGCCGGGCCCGGCCGGCTCGAGGTGGACCATCACGGCCAGGAGCGCGAGCGACGCCCCGACCGTCGACACCGCCGTCCCGGCGAGCAGCAGGGCCAGGTCCCGGTGCGGCGTCGGCACCGGGGCGCGCGCGACGTCGGGGACGTGCTCGGGGGTCACGGGGGCAGCCTCCCACCGCCCGACCCCCCGTTCGATCTCCGGGCGCGTCGGCGCGATCCGGACAGCGCCGTCCCGGCGACCCGCGTGGCCGGGGGTTCAGGGCCGGGCGGCCCCCGCCCCCGGCTCGGGGCCCGGCACGTCGTGACGACGACCCCATAGGGCGAACACGACGGACGGGGCCACGATCGGGAGGACCAGGCCCGCCAGCCAGGCCAGCTCCTCGGCGTCGGGCCTGGCCGCGGCGCCCTCCTGGCTCGCCGCGAGCGTGGCCCAGGCCACCACCAGCACGAAGACCGCGAGCGCCGAGATCAGCACCGGGGGCTGGCGCCGGCCGCGCGGGAAGAGGCGCGCGGCGACGCGGACGAGGCCGACCAGCCAGACCACCACGCCGAGACCGACCGACGCGAGCAGGCCCAGCGCGGCCACCCCGAGGTCCGCCATCCCCGCGTCCGGTCCCATCCCGCGGACGACGAGCCACGTCAGGCCGAGCCCGACGCCGGCCGCGAGCACGCCGGCGCCCGCGGCGGCGAGCGGCCGGACGACCAGGCTCGTGCGCCTGGTCACCGCGCGGCTCCGCTCACGGGGCCAACCTGCCACAGGCGCGGTCGGCAAGTGCCTGCCCCACGCGCACGCGCGCCGGTAGGGTGCGGACGGCACGCAGCGATCGGATGAGGGGCGCGCATGGTCACGTTCATCGTCATCGGCGGCGTCGGGCTGCTCATGTTGCTCGTCTCGCTCGTCCTCGACGACATCCTCGACCTCGGCGACGGGCTCGTCTCCGGCACGTCCCTCGGGGCCGGGCTCGTGGCGTTCGGCGCCCTCGGCGCGATCGTCAAGGCCAACGGCCTCGCGACGGGCTGGGCGTACGCGGCCGCCGTCGCGTTCGGTGCCCTCGTGCTCTTCGGCGTGCAGGCGGTCGTCCGGCGCCTCAAGGAGTCCGAGGACGGGCAGCCCCGGGTGCTCACCGGCGTCCAGGGGGTGGTCACCTCGACGATCACCGGGTCCGGGGCCGGCGAGGTCAGCCTCGACGACCCGCGCGAGCTCGAGCGGCGCCTCGCCTGGTCGGACACGCCGATCGACGTCGGCACCCGGATCGTCGTGCTGGAGCAGTCCGGCAGCCGGGTGAAGGTCGCCCCGGTGAGCGCGTCGGCGCCGCCCACGGCCGAGCCCACCTCGTAGCGCCACAGCCACCCGTAGCCACCAGCCGCCCCACCAGCCGCCCCACCAGCCGCCCCAAGCAGCCCGCCAGTAGCGCACCAGCAGCCCACCCGCTGCCCGACCGAAGGAACCGCCGTGCTGGAGAACATCACCGCCGAGGTCGTCACCGTCCTCGGCGTCATCGCCCTCGTCATCGTCGTCCTGGCGCTGCTGGGCTTCGTCGCACGGCGGATCCGGCGCGTGCCCCCGAACGAGGCGCTCATCATCGTCGGTCGCGGGGCGGGCCGGGCGGCGGCGGGCGAGGGCGGCCAGCGGGTCGTCGTCGGCGGGCGCGTGTTCGTCTGGCCCATCCTGCAGCAGGGCTTCCCCATCTCCCTCGAGCAGCGCCAGATCGGCATCACGGTCGAGGGCGTCGACAAGAACCGCATCAAGATCGCCATCAAGGCGTCCATCAACTTCAAGGTCCGCGGCGACGAGGAGGGCGTGCGGCGCGCCGCCCAGCGCTTCTTGTCCCAGCAGGGCACGCTCACCGAGATCATCAAGGAGTCCCTCGAGGGCTCCCTGCGGTCGATCGTCGGCGACATGACGATCGAGCAGATCATCAGCGACCGCAAGGGGCTGTCCGACCGCGTCGTCGAGTCCACCAAGGCCGACCTCGCCGAGCAGGGCCTCCAGGTGGACCTGCTCAACATCTCCGACATCTCCACCCCCGGGTCGGACTACCTCGCCAACCTCGGGCGTGCCGAGGCCGCGCGCGCCCGCCAGGTCGCCGAGGTCAGCGAGGCCGAGGCCCGCCGCGCCTCGGAGTTCGCGGTCATCGAGGCCGCCGAGCAGATCGCCCAGCGCCAGAAGGAGCTCGACCTGCGCAAGGCCGAGATCAAGGCCCAGACGGACCGCGCCAACGCCGAGGCGGAGGCCGCCGGCCAGCTCGCCCGCGCGCAGCAGGACAAGATCGTCGCCGCGCAGCAGCGCGAGGCGCTGGCCGAGCAGGCTCGCGTGACGGAGGAGCAGCTCGACATCGACGTGCGCAAGCCCGCCGAGGCGCAGGCGTACGCCGCGGTCCAGCGCGCGACCGCCGAGCGCGACGCGGCGAACGCCGCCACCGAGGCCGACGCGTACAAGCGCACCACGATCGCCCAGGCCAACAAGAGCGCCGCGATCCAGGACGCCGAGGCCGCCGCCGAGGCAGTCCGCCGCGCGGGTGAGGCGGAGCGCGACCGGC
>JAEZAR010000402.1 GCA_023430425.1 Actinomycetes bacterium
GCGCTGCACCCGGACGGCGAGCGTCCACTCGCGGGCCAGCAGCCACAGGCCGAGGGCCGGGAGCACGAGGACCGCGGCACCGAGGCCCACGGCGAGGGGCTCCCCCGTGCCGACCAGGGCGACGCCGGCCCGGCCGGCGACGACGACGTAGAGCAGCAGGAGCAGCGAGAGGCCGACGGCCGCCGCGAACGCCGGGCCGCCGCGCCGGCGCGGGGTGGCGGTCCCGGTCACCCGAGGTCGAGGAAGTGCTCGAGGCCGACGGTGAGCCCGGGCCGCGTCGGTACCGTCCGGACCGCGTGGAGGACCCCGGGCATGAACGACGCGCGGTCGTTCGAGTCGTGCCGGATCGTGAGGAGCTCGCCGGGGTTGCCGAGGAGCACCTCCTGGTGCGCCGTCAGGCCGCGCACGCGGACCGCGTGGACGTGCACGCCGTCGACAACGGCACCGCGCGCCCCGTCCAGGGCGCGGGTCGTGGCGTCCGGCCCAGCCCCGCGACCGGCGTGACGGCGGGCGGCCGCGATCGCGGCGGCAGTGTGCACGGCGGTCCCGCTCGGCGCGTCCACCTTGTCGGGGTGGTGCAGCTCCACCACCTCGGCGGACTCGAACCACGGCGCGGCGCGGGCGGCGAGCACCATCGTCAGCACGGCGCCGAGCGCGAAGTTCGGCGCCACGAGGACGCCGACCCCGGGGGCCGCGTGCAGGTGGTCGCGGACCCGGGCGAGGGCGGGCTCGTCCCAGCCGCTCGTGCCGACGACCGCGTGCACCCCGAGGTCGACGAGCGCGTGCACGTTGGTCTCGGTCACCGACGGGACCGTGAAGTCCACGGCCACGCGCGCCCCCGCCTCCCCCACGCGGGCCACGTCGTCGCCGGCGTCGAGGCGGGCGACGAGCTCCACCCCGGCAGCGGCCTCGACGGCCGCGCAGACGGTGGCGCCCATGCGCCCGGCGGCACCGAGCACGGCGACGGGGATCGCGTTCACGCGCCTCACCCTAGCGTCGGCCCTCGGACCGCCGACGCCGCGCGCTCAGTCCGCGAAGGGCCCCACACGCACGACGGACCGCGGCAGCGCCGCGAGCCACGCCGCCAGGTCCTGGACCTCCTCCGCCGTCACCGCCTGGATCCGGGCGAGCGACTCCGCCTGGCTGAGCAGCTCGCCGTGCACGAGCTCGGCCTTGCCGAGCCGGGTCATCCGCGAGCCCGTGTCCTCGAGACCGAGGACGAGGCCGCCGGACATCTGGCCGACGGCCCGCTGGTGCTCGGCCGACGTGATGCCGTCGGCGGCGAGGCGCTCCCACTCCCCGGCGAGGAGCGCGACGACCTCGTCGACCTTCGACGGCGCGCACCCGGCGTACAGCCCGAGGAGGCCCGTGCCGGCGTGCCCCGAGGAGAACGCGTACACCGAGTACGCCAGCCCGCGCTTCTCCCGGACCTCCTGGAACAGGCGCGACGACATGCCGCCGCCCAGCACCGTGGTGAGCACCGAGAGCGCGAAGCGGCGGTCGTCGGCAGCGGCGAGCGACGGCCCGCCCAGGATGACGTTGGCCTGCTCGGTGGCGCGGTGGACGGTGAGCTCCCGGCCCACGCCGTCGATCTCGGCGGGGGTCGTCGCCCGGCGCGGCGCCGGGAGCGCGCCGGGGGTCGGCCAGCCCCCGGCCCGCACGGCGTCGAGGACCTGGGCGCACAGGGCGTCGTGGTCCACGCCGCCCGCAGCGGTGACGACGAGCGTGCCGGGGCCGTAGTGCTCGGTGTAGTGCGCCCAGACGGCGTCGCGGGGAACCGCGCGGATCGTCGCCGGGGTGCCGGCGATGGGCCGACCGAGCGGGTGGTCGCCCAGGACGGCGGCCGCGAACTGCTCGTGCACGACGTCGGCCGGGTCGTCGTCGTTCATGGCGAGCTCCTCGAGGATCACGCCACGCTCGACCTCGACCTCGCGAGGGTCGAGCAGCGCCGAGGTCACCATGTCGGTGATGACGTCCACGGCCATGGGCACGTCGGAGTCACGCACCCGTGCGTAGTAGCAGGTGTGCTCCTTGCCGGTCGCCGCGTTCGCCTCGCCCCCCACGGCGTCGAAGGCCTCGGCGATGTCCATCGCCGTGCGGCGCGCCGTCCCCTTGAACAGCAGGTGCTCGAGGAAGTGGGTCGACCCGTGGTGCCCGTCACGCTCGTCGCGCGACCCGACCCCGACCCAGGCACCCACGGTCGCCGAGCGAAGGCCCGGCATGTGCTCCGTGAGGACCCGGATCCCGCCGGGCAGGACGGAGCGCCGGACGAGGGCGCCACCGTCCTGCTCGGCGGTCAGCTCGGCACCAGGGGCGCCGGGGGCGACGAGCGGGAGAGCCAGGGGCATCAGGCGTCGGACGCGTCGGTGGCCGCCTCGGCCGGGGCGGCGCCACCGTCCTGACCCTCGGCCTTGTCCTCCTCGACGACCGCGTGCAGCGAGAGCTTGCCCCGCGGGTCGATCTCGGCGATCTCGACCTGGACCTTCTGCCCGACGCCGAGGACGTCCTCGACGTTCTCGACCCGCTTGCCGCCGACCAGGCGTCGGATCTGCGAGATGTGCAGCAGACCGTCCTTGCCGGGGGTGAGCGAGACGAAGGCGCCGAACGTCGTCGTCTTGACGACGGTGCCGACGTACCGCTCCCCCACCTCCGGCATCTGCGGGTTGGCGATCGCGTTGACCATCGAGCGGGCGGCCTCGGCGGACGGGCCGTCGACGGCGCCGATGTACACGGTGCCGTCGTCCTCGATGGTGATGTCGGCGCCCGTCTCGTCCTGGATCTGGTTGATCATCTTGCCCTTGGGCCCGATGACCTCGCCGATCTTGTCGACCGGCACCTTGACCGTGATGATCCGCGGCGCGTAGGGGCTCATCTCGTCCGGGCCGTCGATGGCCTCGGCCATGACGTCGAGGATGTGCAGGCGCGCCTCCTTGGCCTGCGTCAGCGCGCCGGCCAGGACGTCGGCGGGGATGCCGTCGAGCTTGGTGTCCAGCTGGATCGCGGTGACGAACTCCCGCGTGCCGGCGACCTTGAAGTCCATGTCCCCGAACGCGTCCTCCGCGCCGAGGATGTCCGTCAGCGCGGCGTAGCGCGTCTGGCCGTCGACCTCGTCGGACACCAGGCCCATCGCGATGCCCGCGACCGGCGCGCGCAGCGGCACGCCGGCGTTGAGCAGCGACAGGGTGGAGGCGCAGACCGAGCCCATCGACGTGGAGCCGTTGGAGCCCAGCGCCTCCGAGACCTGGCGGATCGCGTAGGGGAACTCCTCGCGGCTCGGCAGGACCGGGATGAGCGCCCGCTCGGCGAGCGCGCCGTGGCCGATCTCGCGGCGCTTCGGCGAGCCGACGCGCCCCGTCTCCCCGGTCGAGTAGGGCGGGAAGTTGTAGTTGTGCATGTAGCGCTTGCGCGTCTCCGGGGAGAGCGTGTCGAGCATCTGCTCCATGCGCAGCATGTTCAGCGTGGTGACGCCCATGATCTGGGTCTCGCCGCGCTCGAACAGCGCCGAGCCGTGGGTCCGGGCCAGCACGTCCACCTCGGCCGACAGGCTGCGGATGTCGCGCAGGCCGCGGCCGTCGATCCGGAAGCCGTCGGTGAGGATGCGCCGGCGGATGACCTTCTTGGTCACGGACCGGACGGCCGCCGAGATCTCCTTCTCCCGGCCCTCGAACTGCTCGGCGAGCTCGGCGCGGACCTCGTCCTTGATCTCGTCGAGACGGTTCTCGCGCGTCTGCTTGTCGGCGATCGAGAGCGCCTCGCCGAGGCGGGCCTCGGCGGTCCGCTCGACGACGTCGTAGACGTCGGGCTGGTAGTCCGGGAAGAGCGGGAACTCCCGCGTCTCCTTGGCGGCGTCGGCCGCGAGGGCGGACTGCGCCTCGCACAGGACGCGCAGGAACGGCTTCGCGGCCTCGAGGCCCTGCGCCACGACCTCCTCCGACGGCGCGGTCGCGCCCTCGCTGATGAGGTTCCACGCACCCTCGGGCGCCTCGGCCTCGATCATCGCGATCGCGACGTCGTCGCCGACGACGCGGCCGGCCACGACCATGTCGAACGTCGCCCGGGCCCGCTCCTCGTACCGCGGGAAGGCCACCCACTGGCCCTCGACCAGCGCGATCCGCACGCCGGCGACCGGGCCCGAGAAGGGCAGGCCGGAGATCTGCGTCGAGATCGACGCGGCGTTGATGGCCAGGACGTCGTACGCGTCCTCGGGGTGCAGCGAGAGCACGGTGATGACGACCTGGACCTCGTTGCGCAGGCCCTTGACGAACAGCGGGCGCAGCGGACGGTCGATCAGGCGGCAGGCCAGGATCGCCTCGGTCGACGGACGCCCCTCGCGGCGGAAGAACGAGCCGGGGATCTTGCCGACGGCGTACTGGCGCTCCTCGACGTCCACCGTCAGGGGGAAGAAGTCGAACTGGTCGCGCGGCGACCGGCCCGCGGTCGTGGTCGACAGGAGCGTGGTGTCGCTGTCGAGGTAGGCGACCACGGCGCCGGCGGCCTGCTTGGCCAGGCGCCCGGTCTCGAAGCGGACGGTGCGGGTGCCGAAGCGGCCGTTGTCGATGACGGCCTCGGCGGACTTGATCTCGGGTCCCTCCACGGGATGCCCTCCTTCTGCGAAGGCCCGGCCGCGGCGGTCTTCGATCGAGGCTCGCGGAGCCCAGGGGCACCCCGAGGGGCGCGGCGGTTCCGCGGGCCACTACCGAGGACCGGACGACGGACCGGGAGTGGTCGGATGAAGTTGTCCTGCTGTGCGCCGGGGCTGCCGGCGCCCGACACCGGACCAGCCCGGACCCTGGGGGTCCGGGCCGGCCGGTGGACGCTCAGCGACGCAGGCCGAGCCGCTCGATGAGGCTGCGGTAGCGCGCGATGTCGACCTTCGCGAGGTAGCCGAGGAGGCGACGCCGCTGGCCGACGAGGAGGAGCAGGCCACGACGGCTGTGGTGGTCGTGCTTGTGCTCCTTGAGGTGCTCGGTGAGGTCCTTGATCCGCTGCGTCAGCAGCGCGATCTGGACCTCCGGGGAGCCGGTGTCGTTCGGACCGGTGGCGTACTCGGTCATGATCCGCTGCTTGGTGGCGGCGTCGAGGGGCACGGCTCTCCTTGGGGTTCGTTGCGCGGCGCTCCGGGGCAGGTCCACCCGGGCTCTACGGTCCGCGGCCGATCGGACGGCCCGGTCATGCTATCAGCGGTCCGACGAGCCACCCAACACGAGCGGACCCCGGGCGAGCAGCTCGCGGGTGCGGGCGACGTCGTCGTGCATCTGGGCCACGAGGGCGTCGACCGACTCGAAGCGCAGCGTGGGCCGCAGGCGCGCCACGAGCTCGACCACGACCTCCTCGTCGTAGAGCTCGAGGTCGGTGCGGCCCGGGACGTGCGCCTCGACCCGGCGGTCCCAGCCGTCGAACGTCGGGTTCGTGCCGATCGAGACGGCGACCGGGAGGTAGCCGTCCGGCGCGCCCGCGGGGTGGTCCACCCGCAGCAGCCACCCCGCGTAGACGCCGTCGGCCGGGACGAACCCGGTCACCGCGCCCAGGTTCGCCGTCGGGAAGCCGAGCGTCCTGCCCCGAGCGTCGCCGTGCACGACGACGCCCCGCAGCCGGTGCGGCCGGCCCAGCACCTCCGCGGCGGCGGCGACGTCGCCGTCCGCGAGCAGCTCGCGCACCCAGGTCGACGACCACCGCCGCACCGGGTCGCACTCGCCGTGGACGTCCTCGATGACCTCGACCCGGAAGCCGTGGTGCTCGCCGAGGGCGAGCATGGTGCCCAGGTCGCCGGAGTTGCCGCGCCCGAACCGCACGTCCCGGCCGATCACCACCGTGCGCGCGCCCAGGCCCTCCACGAGGAAGCGGCGGACGAACTCCTCGGGTCCCGTCGCCGCGAACTCGAGGGTGTAGCCGATCACGAGCACCGCGTCCAGCCCGGTGAGCTCGAGCAGGTCGAGCCGGTCCGCGAGGCCGGTGATGAGGTCGGGGGCGGCGTCGGGACGGTGCACCTGCGCCGGGTGGGGGTCGAACGTCACGGCGACCGCTGCCCCGCCGACGGCGCGGGCGTCCGCGACCATCCGGCCGAGGACCGCGCGGTGGCCTCGGTGGACGCCGTCGAAGTTGCCGATGGTCACGACCGACGGCCCGAAGCCCTCCGGCACCTGGGCGAGGTCGGTCCAGCGATGCACGCGCCTAGCCTGCCACGACGTCGACCGGGCGCCGACCG